>JBDLSS010000028.1:0-4582 GCA_039799345.1 Pseudomonadota bacterium | reverse complement strand
GCGCCCATGCCTAAACTCAAAGTGAAAAACGCATGTCCCAAAGCAATCAATACACCGCGCCCGCTGAATTCACAGCTTGCTGGAGTGCAGTCGGGATAAAATAATTTGTGAAAATCGGCGTTAAACATGAAATGCACGCCTTGCATAAATTTATCAGTGCTCATCGCATAACCGACTAACACCAGCAGCACAATAAATAACATCGGCATCATAAAACGCGTGGCTTGTTCTAAACCTGCTTGCACGCCGCGCGCGACTACAACCATGGTCATTAACATAAAAAGGGTATGCCACAGCAGCAGGCGTTCAGGGTCTTCAATCAAATGGGTGAACGTACCCTGCACAAACAGCGTCGCTTGTTCTTTGGGCAAACTGCCGACAGTGCTGAATAAACCAGAAACCAGACGCGGAATATATGCCAGTGCCCAGCCGCCAATCACGCTGTAATAAGACAGAATCAAGAAACCGACTAAAATGCCCATCCAGCCAATTCCGACCCAAAGCCGCGATTGTTGTTGTTCTCGTACAAGGAATTGCATGGTGTGAATCGGGCTTTGTTTGCCGCGTCTGCCCAAAATAATTTCGGCAATCAGCGTGGGCACTGCGACTAACAGCACACTGAATATGTAGGCAAGCACAAATGCGCCACCGCCATTTTGTCCCGTGATGTAAGGAAATTTCCAAATATTTCCCAATCCGACGGCCGAGCCAGTCGCTGCGACAATAAAGCCCCAGTGGGATGTCCATTCTCCATGAATCGAGATGCGTTTTGCCATGTCAAACCCCCTTGCGAAATGAGCCGCTATTTTGAAGCAAACGGCGGGATGGCTCAATACTGATTTAAAAGAAGCCCCTAAATACCCTTCAGGGGATTTTAATTCGGTAGGGTGGGCATCGCCCACCAAAAATTGGCAGCATGTTACGGTGGGCAATGCCCACCCTACTGACTGATTTATTGATACACCCCCTTTGAAAAAAGGGGAGGCGAAAACACTCCCTTGTGGTTTCCCCCGAGGCACGCCATACTTTAAAACTCTTTCACTGCTTATATCATACTGCGATGACCCCGTATTTATTGACTTTTATCAGCACCGTGCTGGTGAATAATTTTGTACTTTCCAAGTTTTTAGGACTGTGTCCATTTATGAGCGTTTCTAGCAAATTAGAAACTGCTATGGGCATGGGTTTAGCAACCACCTTTGTGATGACCTTATCGGCGGTGTGCAGTTATTTAGTCGATGCTTACCTACTGATTCCCTTAGAACTTCAATTTTTACGCACTATTACTTTTATCTTAGTGATTGCGGTTGTGGTGCAATTCACCGAAATGGTGGTGCACAAAACCAGTCCCGTGCTCTATCAATTGCTCGGAATTTTTCTCCCACTGATTACCACCAATTGCGCAGTATTAGGCGTTGCCTTGCTCAATGTGCAAGAAGCGCACGGCTTTGTACATTCAACTTTATACGGTTTTGGCGCGGCGGTGGGATTTTCTTTAGTTTTAGTATTGTTTGCCGCAATTCGGGAACGGGTTGCGGTGGCAGATGTGCCGCAAGTTTTCAAAGGTGCGCCGATAGCCTTAATGACAGCGGGCATTATGTCGATTGCCTTCATGGGCTTTAGCGGCTTGGTGAAAGGTTAAAGCGCATGTCAGCCATTGTTTTATTGAGCATTTTAGGGATTATTTTCGGGCTATTATTAGGCTATGCCTCGGTTAAATTCAAAGTCGAAGGCAACCCGATGGCAGAAAAAGTAACCGCACTTTTGCCACATCAACAATGCGGAAAATGTGGTTATCCGGGTTGTGCGCCCTATGCTGAAGCCATTATCAGCGGCGAGGCAGAAATTAATCTCTGCACACCGGGGCGCGAAACCACAATGTTAAATATTGCTGATTTATTGGGACGTGCGCCCGTGCCTTTGGATGCTGAAGTGATTTTAGAAAAGCCCAAAGCTTTGGCAATTATTGACGAAAGCCGCTGTATTGGTTGCACTTTATGTATTCAAGCCTGCCCCGTTGATGCGATTTTAGGTGCAGCGAAACAAATGCACACCGTGATTGCTTCAGAATGTACAGGCTGCGAATTATGTTTGCCGCCTTGCCCTGTGGATTGTATCGAAATGCGTGAAATTCCTTTAGCAACAAGCAATTGGAAATTCCCCTACCCTTTGCTTAACACCGTGGGGAAAGCCTAATGCAACTGTGGAAATTTAACGGCGGCGTACACGTTGACGGGCACAAACGCATTTCCAGCGAACAAGCGATTGTGCAGGCTAAAATCCCCAAGCTTTTGATTTTGCCCTTGTTACAACATTTAGGCATTCCCACTGAACCGATTGTGAGTATTGGTGAACGAGTGTTAGCGGGACAAATCATTGCGCGGTGTCGGGGCGAAAATCAAGATTCCTTGATGAGTGCCCCGATTCATGCCTCCACTTCGGGCACGGTGCTGGCGATTGAAGCGCGTGAAGTGCCGCATCCCTCGGGCTTGACTGCGATGTGTATCATCATTGAAACCGATGGCAAAGACGAATGGATTGCGCGTCAGCCTTTGGAACATTATCAACAGCTTGACCCGAATTTAGTGCGCCGTCATATTGCCCAAGCGGGGGTTGTCGGATTGGGTGGTGCGGGTTTTCCAACGCACATTAAATTGAAGCCTCAGGGAATTAATACCTTAATTATCAATGGGGCAGAATGCGAACCCTATATTACTTGCGATGACCGTTTAATGCAGGAACGTCCGCTCGATGTCATCACTGGGGCAGAAATCATGCGCCATGTGTTGGGCGGGGCGAAACGCGGCATTATTGCGGTCGAAGATAATAAACCCGAAGCCTATGAAGCTTTGCAAGAGGCTTTAGAGCATACCGCGATTCAAGGCTGGGAACTGATTAAAATTCCCACGCTTTATCCCAGCGGCGGCGCACGGCAATTAATTAGAATTCTGCTCGGCATTGAAATTGGGCGCAGTCAGCAATCCTCAGAATTTGGCATTGTGATGCACAATATTGAAACGGCGCGGGCGGTTTATCGGGCGGTACAACGTGGCAGACCGTTGGTTTCAAGGGTGGTCACAATTACGGGCGATGGGGTGGAGCGTCCGCAAAATTTAGAAGTTTTACTCGGCACACCGATGTATGAATTGCTGGAGGCTTGTGGGCGCAAAGCGGATTTAGAACGGGTGGTGATGGGCGGCGGGATGATGGGTTTTGCCTTGTCTAGCGATGAAATGCCCGTGATTAAAACCACGAATTGCTTGATTGCGCATCGTGCCGCCAGCATTGAACCGCCTACGCCTGCCTTGCCTTGTATTCGTTGCGGCGCGTGTGAACAATCTTGCCCGCTGAATTTATTGCCGCAGCAATTATATTGGTACGCCCGCGCCAAGGATTTCAAAAAAGTTCAGGAATATAATATTTTTGACTGTATCGAATGCGGTTGTTGCGCTTATGTCTGCCCCAGCAATTTGCCCTTGGTGGATTATTATCGCTATGCCAAAGCGGAAGTACGGGAAATTAATCAGGAAAATAAAAAAGCAGAGCAAGCCAAACGGCGTTACGAATTTCACCAACTGCGGGCAGAACGTGAGAAACAAGCCCGTGAAGCGCGTCATCAGCAAGTTCCAGTAGCTGAAGTAAGCAGTGAGGTTGCGCCTGAAGCGGTTGCTGAAATGGATGAGTCGGCGCGTAAGAAAGCTTTAATTCAAGCAATGTTGACGAAGGCTAAGGCAAAACAATCTAAGGATTAAACAAGTCCGATAATTTTTTATTGACATTATTTAACTAATGCTAATTGCGACCGTAAAACAGTCGGGTTTATTTACCAAGGCACGTAATAATATATTACGTGCTCCCACTATGTCTCTGTTGATCCATTTCCCAGATAACAAGCGTATTCTTTTTGCATCCCCTATCTGTTTAATCTCACCTGTCTCAGGATGTGCCTTACTCGTATAGGCTTCGCATACCTCTAAAACTGTTTTTACGTACTCACTCGCTTTATTCTTTAAGAACTGCTTAAAACGATTCTTCTTTTGTTTGTTCGCTTTAGTTGCATGCGATATCAAATCGTCTAAATAATGCGCCATTCTTTGAATGCGGGAAAAATCAGACTTACCTAAAAACCCAAAACTTACGGAATCTTTTTTTCGACTATCCGTCTATTTTCTAAGTGTATTTGCGTGCACATTCAAAATTTTTGATGCTTCTCGGCTGCTGTAGTATTTCATCTGTATCCAAATATTGAGCAAGGTTAGCAAATTAGATACTTTATGTAATAAACCCTATTGGACTTTTTTCCCGTTCTCAAATGCTGTTTCACTGCCATGAAGTTAAGCGTCACACAAAGAATCATGCGCTTTAAATCGAGTATGAAACCTACTAGGGCGTATCATCAATTAGGTTTTAACAGAAAGTAGCGCGTTTAAAAACCTTTAAAGAAGCCCCCAACCCCCTAAAGGGGAGGGCTGAATCATTAACGTTATTTCATTTATAGAACATTAGGTTAAGCTACTTTCTGCTGTTTCTTTTTGAGGCTATTAGAAAAAACTCACTGGGCTGTACACTTTTTCTTAAGAGC
>JBDLSS010000027.1:0-4392 GCA_039799345.1 Pseudomonadota bacterium | reverse complement strand
TCACCCACATCGACCACTTACCGTAATATTCCCCATTTTTCACCGACTCTTCAGGCTCAAGCTGCTTTCTCCGCATCACCAAAGCAATTAATTCCTCTTTCACCTTATTTTCCGTGACTTGTAAACGCGCTAAATCTGCCTCAGTCACACTTTTCAGCAAAGAAACTGCCCCAAGTTTTTGCGCCTTTTCATCAGCGGCATTGCGCCCCATTTCACGACATTGCTTAGTCGTCACTTCCTCGCCACAGGAAAAACGCAATTCAAAAATCACTTCAGTTTCTTTCTCAAACTTTTCACGCATCACTTCAAAACGTGCCACTGCCACATCATTGCCTACGCGATTCACCGCACTGCTTAAACCCTGCACATCTGCCTGCAACTTTTGCACATAAGCAATTGCCTCAGATTCCGCCCGTTGCCGCCGTTGTAAATTGTCAGCCGCCAGCTCTTTCTTATTCGCCGCTGCCTTGTATTCCGCCTCAGCCTTGGCATCAATCGCCATTTTTTTACGCAATGCGTAAGACTGCGCCAATTTAAACGCCTCTTCTTCCTCAACTAATTGCGTTTGCGCGGTTTGCAAATCAGCCGTTGCATCACGCACCCGCTGCTGCACCAGCGATAAATCCCGTTGCGCCTGTGTCAAAGTGCTCTCTTTTTCAGCGTAATCTTGTTTAAATTTCGCTAATTGCGAATCCAAACTGTCCAGAGAACCTGCCGCCAAAACGTTTGTCCACAAACCCCAACACAATATAAAAACTAGCCATGCTCGCATCAAAACACCCTTCCAGCCCCAGAAAAAATCAGTTAATCTTAACCATAAATCACCGCCCCTGCCAAACCTTATGCGATTAAAATTACTCATATTCAGCAGTCTTTACCTATTTTCCACGCCCAGCCTTGCCCTCACCCTGATTGGCGAAGCTAAAATTTATTGTGCCGACGTTCCCAACCCCGCCCATTGCGAACGCCTTGCCGAATTCCAAGCCAAACGCGACTTAATCAACCGCGTGCAAACTTGGATTACCACCCAAAGTAAAGTTGTGAATAGTCAGTTAGAAGAACGCCGTATTCGTAGCCTGAGCGAAGGCATTCTCAGCAACAGCAAAGAGCTTTATAAAGCGTATGAAGGCGGGTATTTCATTTATAAATTGCAGGCAGAAGTAGAAGGTTTGTGAAGTTGTCAGAATCAGGATTTACAGAAATTGTAGGTTGGGTTGGCGACAAGCCAACCCAACAAAAACCAGAATCAAAAAGTATGGTTGCGGTTAGGGTTTAAGTTAATGTTGGGTTGCCGTTGGCAACCCAACCTACGCGGCTTTTTCATCGAGGGTTAATCCTGTTTAATTCGGATAATCATGTAAGTCCTGATTCAGACACTCTTTTCTATAATTCTAACCTCTTGAAAATCAAGGGCTGGTATTATTCTTTAGGCAACAAGCTTGCAATCTTATCGCGCCACAAATGTGTTTTTGCCGAAATATCGTGAATATCTAAAGAGGTTAAAGTCCGTGATTTCAGCAAATGCCGCCCTGCAACCCAAACATCAGAAACCTTGTCACGCCCCACTGCATACACAATATGCGATAAGGGTTTATAAATCGGTTGCGTTTCAATGTCGTGCATATCAATTGCCGTAATATCCGCTGATTTTCCTGCCACCAAAGAACCCGTAATTTTATCAATTCCTAAAGCTTTCGCGCCGTTCAAAGTTGCCATTTTCAAGGCTTGCATTGCAGGCAATACGCGGGCATCTTGGCTTAAACCTTTAGCTAATAATGCCGCCGTGCGCATTTCTCCCAACATATCTAAATCATCATTACTCGCCGTGCCATCTGTACCCAATGCGACATTCACACCTGCCTCCAGCAATTTATGCACAGGACAAAAACCGCTCGCAAGTTTTAAATTAGACTCGGGGCAATGCAGCACATGCACGCCCGCCTTTGCAATTTCGTCAATTTCGTCAGATTCTAATTGGGTCATGTGCACTGCCAATAAGCGTGGCGATAATAAACCTAACTCTTGCAGGCGTGCTAAAGGACGTTTGCCATATTGTGCAAGTGAGTTTTCAATTTCGGTTTTAGTTTCATGAACATGAATATGAATGGGAATATCTAATTGCTCAGCCAATGCAGAACTTGCTTGCAAAGGCGTATCTGAAACCGTGTAAGGCGCGTGGGGCGCAAGGGCTGTGCGAATCAGGGGATAATTTTGTAAGTGTTGATGTACTTCAACAGCTTTTTGCAAATATTCATCGGCATTTTTTGCCCAAACCGTAGGAAAGTCAATGACGATTAAGCCCACAGTGGCGCGTATGCCTGCTTGTGCAATTACCTCACCCGCCACATTGGGGAAAAAATACATGTCATTAAAACAAGTCACGCCGCTGCGCAACATTTCTGCAATCGCGAGCTTAGTCCCATCTGCGACAAAATCGGAGCTGACAAAAGCTTGTTCGGCAGGCCAGATGCGTTGCTGTAGCCATGCTTCTAGCGGTAAATCATCGGCAAAACCCCGCAGTAAAGTCATGGCAGCGTGGGTGTGGGTGTTGATTAAACCGGGAATTAATACATGCGTCGCAAGGCGATGCGTCACCGTGGCACGATATTGACTGACGGCGGCGGCACTGGGCAAAACCGCAACGATTTTGCCCTCATCAATGGCAATGGCGTGATGTTCTAAAACCGTATTTTCAGGCTCGACGGGAATAACCCAACCTGCATGAATGAGCGTGTCTATATGTCGCATAAAGTTTAAAAAAGCGGAGAACAGATGGCGCATTTTAGCGTTGTCTGACAAGTTGCAGCAAGTTCTAAACTGTTTTAACCTCGCCTCTAGGGCGTGTCATCAATTAGGTTTTAACAGAAAGTAGTGCGTTTAAAAACCTTTGAAGAAGCCCCCAATTCCCTAAAAGGGGCTAAACACAAACAAGTTATTTAGTGTTTAATATTTTAAGTTCCCTTTAGGGGATTTAGGGGCTGGTTTTTAGGTTTAGTCCTCTTTAGGGGGTGGAGCGCAGTTAAAACCTAATTGATGACATGCCCCTAACACTATAAAAACAATTTCTTTCCCATTTATTTTTGGCAGCTTCCCACGTTCTAAGCTAAAGTATGTGTCAACCTTGTTCCCCGAAAATAATATCAATAGGTTCAACTTTGACAATGCACATTCAACAATTTTCCCAACATCCCAATCACAATGAATTTGACCATCACGTCCACTGGGTGATGATTGTGCCCCCTGATTTTTTCACCCATGCGCAAAGTTTGCCCTATCATCATTTATTTCAACAACGTTTAAATCGTCGTCTTACCAAAATTTCAGAAATTTTAAACATTGAATTACCCAATGCCATTGCCAGCATAGTCAGTTTAAAAACCTGCTCCCCTGAAAGCAGTTTTTTTGAAAAATTATGCCTTGCCCGTGAACTTATCGAAGCTCATCAACGTTATTTGCCTAAAACAATTGCGATTTGTATTACAGGATTTCCCACCAAAATCGCTACCGAATTTGCAGATGCCTTAATTGCCGCAATTGGCGCAGTGCAAGCAGCTTTGCCCGATTACCGCAAACAGCCCAGCCCCGTGTGGCATATTGAAAAAGTGATTTTATACGGGGCGCAAGGCGATTTTCAGCAAACCCTCGCCAGTAATGCAGGCAATAATTTGGCGCGTTATTTTTCAATTTTACCCTCGAATTATTTAAGCCCGCTGATTTATCGTGAAAAAATATTGGCATTGGCAGAATTAAATCATTGGCAAGTCAACTTTTACGATTTGGACGCATTAGAAAATCAACAAGCGGGGGCATTTCTTGCGGTGACCCAAGCGGCTGAACAAGCGGGTTCAGGCATTTTACATCTACGTTACCAGCCTAAAATTCACAGTTCACACCACAAAGTGGCTTTAGTCGGCAAAGGCGTGTGTTTCGATACGGGTGGACTGCATCTTAAAAGTCGCAAAGGCATGACGGGAATGCACGAAGATATGCAAGGCAGTGCGGTCGCTTTAGGCACGCTCCTCGCATTAACCCAATTGCAAGTACCGTATCAAGTCGATTGCTGGCTCGCTTTGGCAGAAAATCATATCAGCCCTACCGCCTATAAACCGCACGATGTGGTCACCGCCAGCAACGGTGTGAGCATTGAAATTGTGGACACGGATGCCGAAGGACGCATGTTATTAGCGGATACTTTAGTGCTTGCCTGTCGTCAACAACCTGACATTGTGCTGGATTATGCGACACTGACAGGCGCGTGTGTGAATGCACTGGGCACACGTTACAGCGGCATTTTTACCAATCGCGAAGCCCTGTTACCGCAATTAGTGGCAACGGGTAAAACTTCAGGGGAACGGGTATGGGGCTTTCCGCTGGATGCCGATTACGACGAAG
>JBDLSS010000026.1:0-3411 GCA_039799345.1 Pseudomonadota bacterium | reverse complement strand
ATTGCCCCAAATGCTGTTGGCGGTTTGTTTGCCGCGCCGCAATTCGGAGGCATCGACCACATCATCATGTAGTAAGGTTGCGGTGTGAATAAATTCAACCACCGCTGCGAGATTAATATGGTCTTGTCCTTGATAAGCAAAGAGTTGCGCACTAAGCAACACCAAGACTGGGCGTAAACGTTTGCCGCCGCTATTGACGATGTAATGTCCTAATTGGTTGACTAGGGCGACATCTGAGCGCAATGAGTGGTGAATCAGGGCATCGACAGCTTGCATGTCGTCGCGAATTAAGGATTGGATAGCTGAAATATCCATCATGATTGCAGAGTCGTTCACGTTAGTTAGGCATGATTAAAGTTGAATAAAGGAGCACGGTTCACAATGAGAGCTTGTAATTTCCGTATGGATAAAGTTTTTATTATTTTAGGCGGTATAAACGCAGGTTTAGCCGTTGCTTTGGGCGCATTTGGGGCGCATGGGCTAAAGCGCGTTCTCACGCCCGAATGGTTGATAGTTTACCAAACGGGTGTTCATTATCATTTAATCCACGCTCTTGGCTTATTATGCGTCGGCATTATTGCACAAAAGTTTACGCCTTCATGGTGGTTGAATAGCGCGGGTTACTGTTTATTAGCGGGTATTATACTGTTTTCTGGTAGCTTGTATGTACTCAGTCTGAGCGAACTTCGCTTTTTAGGGATGATCACCCCGTTTGGTGGACTGAGTTTTTTATTGGGCTGGGGATTTTTAGTGATGGCGGCGGTGAAACAACCGAGTTAAATACTGAATGCGCTGTTTATTCCCTAAACAGGGAGAAAGCAGTATCGCCCGTAGGTAGCAGAGCCGCATTTAAATCATCTCACGCTTAAAACAGCTTTTCCCCCGTGTCTCAGTTACAATAAAGCCTAACATTTAGCCAAGGAAACACACATGCCACAAAACCCCAATCATTTGATTTGGATAGATTTAGAAATGACAGGCTTATATCCTGACACCGACACCATCATAGAAATTGCAACCCTTGTGACTGATAACAATTTAGAGGTCATTGCCGAAGGCCCTGTGTTTGCTATTCATCAATCCGACGAAATCCTCGCTGCAATGGATGACTGGAATACTCGCCAACATGGGCATTCAGGACTGACTGAACGTGTGCGCCAGAGTGGCATTGACCTTGCAACAGCAGAACAACAAACACTGGCTTTTTTACAAGAACACGTCCCCCCGAATACATCACCCATGTGTGGGAATAGCATCTGCCAAGACCGCCGCTTTCTAGCGCGTTATATGCCAGAACTCGAAAAATATTTTCATTATAGACATTTAGATGTCAGCAGCCTTAAAGAACTGGGAAAACGCTGGTATCCCGAAGTAATGAGCGGTTTTAAAAAAGATTCGAAACATCTCGCCATTAGCGATATTTACGACTCCATTGCCGAACTGAAATATTATCGAGAAACGTTCTTCAAGCAACGACCGCTTTTCCCGACCACATCGGGCGCACAGGATTAAACCATAATGGAAAGTAAACCACTGCCCACCGCCTTATATCGCGCCAGCCAAGTCCGAGAAATGGATCGCTTGGCAATTACTGAGATGGGAATTCCTGGCATTTGTCTTATGGAACGCGCAGGCGCCGCCGCTTTTAACTTACTCTGTCAGCGTTGGCACAAACTGCGGCGGATTATCGTGCTTTGTGGCGTTGGGAATAATGCGGGCGATGGTTATGTGTTGGCGCGACTTGCGTATTTAGCGGGTTATGATGTCACCGTGATTCAACTTGGGGACAGCACCCAACTCAAAGGTGACGCACGCACCGCTTTTGAAGCCTTAAATGCAGTGGGTTTACAAGTCCAAGTTTTTGCAGAAAAAAAACTCAGTATTATGGATGTGGTCGTCGATGCTTTATTTGGCACAGGCTTAGATCGCGATGTTTCAGGTGAATATCGCAAAGTGATTGAAGCGGTGGAACGCTCGCCCTGCCCTGTTATGTCTTTAGATATTCCTTCAGGTTTACAGGCTGACACAGGCACAGTCATGGGAATTGCGGTGCGTGCCGATGTCACCATCAGTTTCATCGGTTTGAAACAAGGTTTATTCACAGGTGACGGGCCTGAATATTGCGGCGAGATTTATTTTGACGATTTACAAATTCCGAATTTTGTTCCTAAACAAATCAAGCACACCGTCACCCGCATCGACGCGCAATTATTACGCAGTAATTTACCGCGCCGCGCACGCACGGCTCATAAAGGCAATTTCGGACATGTCTTAATTATTGGCGGTGAACACGGTATGTTAGGTGCAGCCCGTCTCGCCGCCGAAGCCGCTGCTCGCGTTGGGGCTGGAAAAGTCAGCATTGCCACCCGCGCCAGTCACGCCAATTTAATCAATTTAACTCGCCCCGAATTAATGAGTCACGGCGTGGAAACTGCTGAAGAATTGTTGGCATTAATTGAAATAGTGGATGTGGTCGCAATTGGCACGGGTTTGGGTCAAAGTGCGTGGGGAATTACCATGCTAGAAACCATTAAAGACTTGAAAAAACCTGTGGTTTTGGACGCGGACGCATTAAATTTATTGGCGAAAAAGCCTTTTCGTTTTGAACAAAGCATCATGACTCCACACCCAATGGAAGCCGCGCGTCTATTAGGCATGAGTATTATTGGGGTGCAACGTGACCGTTTCACCACTGCACAATCTTTGCAGTTGCGTTTTGGCGGGGTGTGTGTGCTAAAAGGTGCAGGTACCTTGGTTGCAGAACCCAATGGTAAAATAGGCGTGTGTACTACGGGCAATCCCGGCATGGCATCGGGCGGCATGGGGGACGTGTTGACGGGTGTGATAGCGAGTTTATTGGCTCAAAAGCATTCATTAGTGGAGGCGGCACGACTTGGGGTTTGTCTGCACGGTAAGGCTGGAGACAGAGCGGCTTTAGAAGGCGAGCGTGGTTTGTTGGCAAGTGATTTAATGTCGTGGCTGCGTTATTATGCAAACCCTGATTTGTTGGAATGATTTTTAGGTCGTTAGGCGTTACGCAGTTGAATCAATAACCCTTTGATTTTAATTAAAATATTATCATGTGGTGAACAGTGCTAACGCATTGAAAAAAAGAATGAGTGTTTCAACTGCGCAATTCCTAATATCTTAACTGTTAGCTAGGGCGTGTCATTAATTAGGTTTTAACAGAAAGTAGCGCGTTTAAAAACCTTTAAAGAAGCCCCCAACCCCCTAAAGGGAGCTAAACACAAACAAGTTATGTAATGTTTAATATTTTAAGTCCCCCTTAGGGGGAGGGCTGAATCATTAACGTTATTTAATTTATAGAACATTAGGTTAAGCTACTTTCTGCTGTTTCTTTTTGAGGCTATTAGAAAAAACTCACTGGGCTGTACACTTTTTCTTAAGAGC
>JBDLSS010000025.1:0-3345 GCA_039799345.1 Pseudomonadota bacterium | reverse complement strand
CGGTGAGCCGAACGCCGTAAACGCTCAAAATCTTGGGTTAGTAATAGTGGTGTTAACTGATAAACTTCTTGTTGAATATAAGCGTTAAACCCTTGAATGAGTTTATCCACCGTCACCCCTGTTGCGGTGGCGAGTTCTTGCACCATGTTTTGATCCAATAAACTAGGGGGAAGGCTGGTTGTGGCGGTGGCAATACCGAGAACAGGATGCGCCCAACGCTCCAATACTTTACGCAAAGTATGTAAGCGTAAGGGCTTGGTAATATGGTCATCCATTCCTGCCTCTTCACTGGCGATGCGATGCTCTAACATCGCATGAGCGGTGAGCGCAACAATAGGCGTGTGATTTTTTCCTTCACGTTGTTCACGCTCACGAATGGCACGGGTCGCGCTGTAACCATCTAATACGGGCATTTCACAATCCATGAAGACTAAATCATAGTTTTGTGTTTCTAATCGTTCTAAGGCTTGCTGTCCATTATGAACCACATCGGCCTGATAACCGAGGTGTTGTAGCATATCGTAAATTACATCACAGTTTAAGGGACTGTCTTCTACAATAAGGATTTTTATCTGCGGTTGGGGTATGAGCTTGGCAATGGGCTGGGCGGCACTGTTTTCTTCTTTTGTTACCCAATAATTTTGGCGGGTGTGCATCAAATGAATGAGGCTGGTGCGTAATTGAGTGAGTGAAATCGGTTTATTTAACTGTGCCACAATACCCAAGGCTGCCAATTCTCGACTCGAAAAATGTTCTTGTTGTTCGGTGAATAAAATCACGGGAAATTTAGGCATTTGAGCATCGGCGCGGCAGGCTTGCACAAAAGTCAATCCGTTGCTATGCGGTGGAATTGCTTGATTGACAATGGCAACGAAAGCTTGGGAAGGATAAGCTTGTTGTAAACGTTTTAAAGCACATTCACCATCATGTTCAATCCATAACACTTTCATGCCCCATTGCTGAAGTTGCGATTGCAATAATTCGCTTTGCGCTCTGTTCCCATCTAAAAGAATCACTTGTTGTTCACACAACGCTTGTACAGGAGGAATCAAAGGGGAATTTTTGGACTTCTCCACTTGTGCATTGACCCAAAAAATACTGCCCTTGCCTTGTGTGCTACGCATTCCAATGCTACCGCCCATTTTTTGCGCCAGATGTTTGGTGATCATCAAGCCTAAACCCATGCCCCCATATTGACGCGACAGGCTGTTATCAGCTTGACTGAATGAGCGAAATAGGCGGGCTTGTACCTCAGGGCTGATACCAATCCCCGAATCTTGCACTTCAAAACGCAATTCGACTTTATCGTTTAAATCACGCACACGACTGATAAACAAAGTAACTTCGCCATGCTGAGTGAATTTCATTGCATTGCTGAGTAAATTAGAAAGCATCTGTTGTAAACGGCGTGCATCTCCGCGTAAATAAGTCGGTACGTCGGCATTAAGATGATAAGTTAATTCTAACTGTTTTTTCTCTGCTACGGCACGAAACAACTTTAAAGTTTCTTCAACACTGTGTTGCAGGTCGAATTCTTCATGCACAAATTGCAAATGTCCCGATTCTAGCGAAGAAAAATCTAAAATATCATTGATAATTTCTAAAAGTTTCTCTGTTGATTCTTGAATGATAGACACATAAGTATGTTGTTGTTCATCTAAGGTGGTGGATTCTAACAATTCCGTCATGCCAAAAATACCATTCATTGGGGTACGAATTTCATGGCTCATTTTGGCAAGAAATTCAGTTTTTGCTCGATTGGCGATTTCAGCCTCATTTTTAGCGCGTTGGAGCGACTGTCCTGCTTGTTCACGTTCTAATTCAAAAGCAATACGTTGTGCATAGATTTCGAGGAGTAATTTTGTCCATTGTGGGGGATCGAGCTGTTGCTGGTGCATGACTGCAATAATACCCAGATTTTTCCCCGTGTTGGGTGAGATGAGCGGTGTCACAATATAGCTTTCAATATGTAAACGTTTGAACAGCTCTAAATCAGGATAGCCTTCACTGAGCTGGTGAATGACTTGAGTGCTTTTTGCATTCAGAGCTTGGGCGCAAGGGGCGTTTTGTACAGGATAACTGAGGGTTTCGGCGAAATGATTTTGTTTCCAGAATGCCAGCGTTTTGAGATGCGTCTGTTGGGGATTGCTAAACACCGCAATCCAAGCATAAGGCGCGTTATAGGCAGCGGTCAAACTGGTTAAACAGCACTGCAATAAGGCTGTTAATTCAGGATAAGTGCTTTGTGCTAAGGCTAAAAAAGCTTCTTCCATGCGTTTGCGTTCGGTAATATCACTATACGTGCCGACAACACGATAAGCTTTGCCATCTTTATCGCGCAAGGCAATACCGCGCATTAAAAACCATAAATAACGCCCACTTTGATGACGGGCGCGGTGCATATTTTCATACAAGGTAGTTTCGCCGCGCAGATGCTTTTGTAAATTCTGCAACATGTTTTCAAGATCGCTGGGATGAATATATTGTTGCCAACTGTTGAAGCGACAATCAAAAATCGTGTTTTCTACCCCAAGCATTTGTTTCCAACGTGATGAGACATAGATGCTATCATTGTGCAATTGCCAATCCCAAATCCCATCATTTGCGCCGCGCAATGCCAGTTCTAAACGCTCTTCACGTTTGTAGAGCTGTTGCTCGGAACTTTGAATCACTTCAAGCATTTCATTAAAATCATTGCCTAAAATTCCGAGTTCATCATGGCGATTCATGTGGGTGCGAACTTGTAAGTTGCCGCCGCGTACTTGTTGAGCCACATCAACCAAGGTTTGTAAGCCTTGCGTGAGTCCATTGGCGATTAAAATCGCGAAAATCGTGCCTGTCAAAATGGCGAGGAGGGTATAAAACAGTCCTTTATAAATTGCTTGGGTTATATTGTGCTGTAGTTCGTGTTGTGAAATCGAAATTCTTACCCAGCCAATTAAGTGGGTTTCTTTAAAGAAAATGGGGGAGACTAATTCTAAAACCTCAGCATTTTGCAGCAGGGTTTTTGAACGATATGGGGGGGGTAATACGCTTAGACTGAGCAGATCATCGGTGTAACGCCCCAAGCACTGGCAATTTTTAGCATCACTATGTGCCTGCACTTTCAGATCGGGAGACAGCACCATTGCGTAACGCAAACCAGGGTAGTTGGTTTGTGCCTGCAATATTTCGTTTAAACCTTCGATATCATTAGCTAATACCCACGAACCGCTATTAATTGCTAAGGTATAAGCAAGGGCTTGTCCACTTTCTAAGGCTTGTTGTTGCCAAAGAGCTTTTTGCTCGTTGACCACATCAAACACAAATATGCTCATCAACACTGCGTGAACCAGTGCTATTCCT
>JBDLSS010000024.1:0-5270 GCA_039799345.1 Pseudomonadota bacterium | reverse complement strand
TTTAGGGCGCAATGAGTCTTCATTGGATTTGTCCAAAGAGTCGATCTGTGTCGAAGTGAAAGATTTAAATTTGTATTATGGCAACCATAAACAAGCCTTGCACAACGTCAACATGTTGATTCCTGAAAAGCGAGTCACGGCATACATCGGGCCCAGCGGTTGCGGTAAATCGACTTTATTGCGCTGTTTTAACCGCATGAATGATTTGGTCGATGGCGTGAAAATCGATGGGCAAATCTTGATCGATGGCAGTAATATTTATGATCCCAGCGTGAATGTTGCGGATTTACGTCGGCGCGTGGGCATGGTGTTTCAAAAGCCTAATCCTTTCCCCAAAAGTATTTACGAAAATGTGGCGTATGGTTTACGGCTGCAAGGGATTAATAACCGCCGCATTCTTGATGAAGTGGTGGAAAAATCTTTACGCGGGGCAGCATTGTGGGAAGAAGTGAAAGATCGCTTGCACGATAACGCGCTGGGGATGTCGGGTGGTCAACAACAACGTTTGGTGATTGCGCGTGCGATTGCTATCGAGCCTGAAATTCTGTTGTTAGATGAACCCGCTTCGGCTTTAGACCCGATTTCTACACTGAAGATTGAAGAATTAATTCACGAATTGAAGTCTGATTACACCATCGTAATTGTGACCCACAACATGCAACAAGCGGCACGGGTTTCTGATTATACGGCGTTTATGTATTTGGGCGAGCTGATTGAGTTTGGCGATACCAGCACGCTGTTTACCAATCCGACTAAGAAACAAACCGAAGATTACATTACGGGTCGTTACGGTTAGTTGCTTGATGTTCAATAATAAAATTAACTGCGCCCCCAACCCCCTAAAGGGGGCTAAAGACTAAATTATTATTTTTATTAATCTTTAAAGTCCCCTTTAGGGGATTTAGGGGCGCAGTTAGGTTTTACTCTGATTTTAAGGTGATACAGCTATGATGGATGACGATACCCAGCACCATATCTCCCAACAATTTAACGTGGAATTACGTGGCTTGCGTAATCAAGTGTTAAGTATGGGGGGCTTGGTTGAAGAACAACTCGCCAACGCTTTGCAAGCTTTGACGCAACGCGATGATAAATTAGCCGAGCAAGTGTATACGGGTGATTATAAAATCAATGCCTTAGAAGTGGCGATTGATGAAGATTGCACGCGGATTTTAGCCTTGCGCCAACCCACTGCCAGCGATTTACGCTTAGTATTGGCAGTGGAAAAAACCATTACCGATTTGGAACGCATTGGTGATGAAGCCGAGTCGATTGCGAAAATGTCGGTCGATAAGGATTTGCAAGATGCGCAGCCGCGCCATTATTTGGCTATTCGGCATTTAGGCGAACATGTGCGCCAAATGTTGCACGATACGCTGGATTCTTTTGCGCGTATGGATGTGGAAGCTGCGTTAGCGGTGATTAAGGAAGAGGCGGAAGTTGATGATGAATATGAAAATATCAGTCGTCAATTAATCACTTACATGATGGAAGACCCCCGCGCAATTCCGATTGTGTTGAATATTTTGTGGTCAGCGCGGGCTTTAGAACGGATTGCGGATCATGCCTGTAATATTTGTCAGTATGTGATTTTCTTCGTGCGTGGTAAGCATGTGCGTCATCATCACATTCTCGACAAAATGGAATTACATACCTTGCAAGGTCGGACTTAATTTGTTGAGAAGTTACGCAGTTGAAACATAAATAGTTTTATTTACAATGAGTTATCATTGTGTGCCACGCAAATATGTTTCTAGTAACATCAAATAGTTACTAATTTAATTGCGTAACTCCGAATGGTGTAAGTCGTTGGTCAAGAATTTTGGAGCGATGCTTGAGAATGCCAAACTCAAACTGTGTTTTGTCAGACTTCTTATTAAACGACTTGCTCATTTTTAAAGTGTCCCAATCGGTTCTATAACCCGCATGTCATGGGAAATTTTAGGACTAGACTCAGAACCTTCTAGGTTTTAAAAACCTAGAAGGTCTCATGTTCAATTTAAACGATATGATTTTTTATGTAATGCTTAACTTCTGGATTTATTTATAATCTTCGAAGCACAGTGAGTCAATCGATCATAAGGAATCAGCTGCCCTTCAATGCGCTCATTTATGTGATACGCTCCTCAAAATATATTCATGGATTTCAAACTGTCTGCTTTTCACAACATTTTTAAAGCTCTTATTATTAGTTATAATAAGAGCTTATTTTTCCTAAAAAATTCATAATGATGCTTTATATTGCGTGAGTTCCAAAGATTCGTATTTTCAGCAAGAATTAGCTGATAGCAACTTTGTATCAAACTTATTACAAGATGTACTATTTTCTCAAATATTAAATTTAGCAGGCAGCGTTACAGAATAATTATTTGTTTATTCAGTAAATTTTAATAATTAATCTATGTTAATTTTTAAAAAACTTTTTGGGGTGTGACAAAATGCTTCAAAAATGAGCCAATCAATAAAACTATATTTTTTATAAAAATCAATTAGATAGTTTTAGTTGTATCTTGGCACTAAAATTGACTATAGTAGAGAGACAGCATTCAAAGCATAACTTAATAACTGATTTCACAATCAAAGGAGCAACCCCATGTTATATGCTAAGCCAAATCAACCAGGTTCTAAAGTTTCCTTCAAAGCACGTTATGGCAATTTTATTGGCGGCGAATGGGTAGCACCCGTTGGCGGACAATATTTTGAAAATGTTTCCCCCGTAGATGGCAAAGTATTCTGCGAAATTCCTCGTTCACAAGCCGAAGATGTCGAACTGGCATTAGATGCCGCACACGCTGCCAAAGATTCTTGGGGCAGAACCCCCGCCGCACAACGCGCTTTAGTTCTGAACAAAATTGCTGACCGTATGGAAGCAAATTTAGAAACCTTGGCTGTGGCTGAAACTTGGGACAATGGTAAACCTGTTCGTGAAACCTTAGCCGCTGACGTGCCCTTAGCAATTGACCATTTCCGTTATTTTGCAGGCTGCATCCGCGCACAAGAAGGTACTTTAAGCGAATTAAGTCACGACTTAGTTGCTTACCATTTCCACGAACCCTTGGGCGTGGTTGGGCAAATTATTCCTTGGAACTTCCCTTTGTTAATGGCAGTGTGGAAAATCGCACCTGCTTTGGCCGCTGGGAACTGCATCGTTTTGAAACCCGCAGAACAAACCCCAGTTTCTATTCTGATTTTGTTGGAAGTCATTGCTGATTTATTACCCAAAGGCGTGTTGAACATCATCAACGGGTTTGGACTTGAAGCAGGCAAACCACTGGCAACCAGCAAGCGCATTGCTAAAATTGCGTTCACGGGCGAAACCAGCACGGGGCGTTTAATCATGCAATACGCCTCACAAAACATCATTCCTGTGACTTTGGAATTGGGCGGCAAGTCTCCTAACATCTTCTTTGAAGACGTGTCCTCACAAAACGACGCTTTCTTTGACAAAGCCCTCGAAGGCTTCTCAATGTTCGCATTGAACCAAGGTGAAGTGTGTACCTGTCCTTCTCGCGCATTGGTGCAAGAATCCATTTACGAGCAATTCATTGAAAAAGCAGTTGCCCGTGTTCGCAACGTCAAACAAGGCAATCCTTTAGACACGGATACCATGATCGGAGCACAAGCTTCCTCCGAACAAATGGAAAAAATCCTGAGCTACATTGATATTGGTAAGCAAGAAGGTGCGCAATTACTCACGGGTGGCACGCGCAAAGTTGTCAACGAAGGCTTAGAAGAAGGCTACTATGTTGAACCCACGATTTTCAAGGGTGATAACAAGATGCGTATCTTCCAAGAAGAAATTTTCGGACCCGTATTGTCCGTCACCACCTTCAAAGATGAAGAAGAAGCTTTACACATCGCCAATGATACCTTGTATGGTTTAGGCGCAGGTGTTTGGTCTCGTGATGGCAGCCGCGCTTATCGCATGGGCAGAGCAATTCAAGCTGGTCGTGTATGGACCAACTGCTACCACTTGTATCCTGCACACTCGGCTTTCGGTGGCTACAAGCAATCAGGTATCGGTCGCGAAACCCACAAGATGATGTTGGATCACTACCAACAAACCAAGAACCTGTTGGTGAGCTACGACCCCAACGCTTTAGGTTTCTTCTAAATAGTTCCTCCTCCGCCTTGAACCCCATTGCTCTCTCCTCCAACTGGCAGTGGTGGTTCAGGTTTTTAAACCGATTTCAAACATGCTTGTGATGGAAGAGAATGGTGTTTGCACACGCACTGTTTTCTTCCTTTTTTTATCTCTGAAATTAACTACGCCCTTGAAGGGAAGTTTTAAAAAAAGCCCCCAGATTCCCTAAAGGAGCATTGCTATTAAGTTAAGGAAAACAGCCCTCGTTTTTCATGCAAGCATTAGAGTGGTGATGCGTTTCGTACCTCAGCACATCCTATTTCGTGCTGTAAACCCTTCGGTGGTGGTGGCGGTGAGTTTATTCATCATGGCTTTATTCTGGACGGGGTTGCGGGCGGGGAACAGATAGATTAGAGAAATCGGAGTGAAATAATTCTCTACACAGCGAGATGAATTAACAGCTTGCCGTTTCGGCAAAATTAGGCAGTCGCGATAACATAATTACCGTAGGGTGGGCACTGCCCACCAAATTAGATAGCTCAGGATATAATGGTGGGCGGTGCCCACCCTACTTGGCTCTAATATTGGCTCTTTCATGGCAAATGAGACAGGGATGAGCATTGTTCCAATTGCTTGAGCCACTGATTAAAATGTGGGCACTGTGTACGAAGTGTTGGTAAACCAATTGCCGCCGCCGCAGGTGCGCCCACACGAACCTTAACCTTCTCATACAAGGGAACATATTTAATAATTCGTTTGCTGGGAGCGGTTTCTTTCCCTGCATTAATTGCTTCAGGAGCAAGACCTGCTACCTCTTTTTTGAGTTTGTCTAAAGCTTGTTCTGAATTAGGAATCCGTTGAGCCAATTGTGACAAATCACAATAAAGTAAGGCTTCAAATTCATGAAGTTGTATATAAGGCAGAAATCGTGAATCATTTATTACTTCTTTGAATGCTTGTTCAAGTACATCTACTTTTTTTGTAGGACTGACGTGTTTCTGTGCGTCATTCCAAGAGGGAAACTCTGAAGGAAGCGCGTATAAATCTAACATCGTGCTGAAATAAACATCGGTACCAGTATGCTGTTTTGTTAATCGAACTAATTCATTTTTAACGTGGCTGAAATTAACAATGCCTCCTTTCTTGTTCAATTTGCGATTGGTGACCACCATCATAGAATTCAAAG
>JBDLSS010000023.1:0-6654 GCA_039799345.1 Pseudomonadota bacterium | reverse complement strand
ATTTAGCAAGATTAATCAAAATTTAAATTGAAAGGCGCATATTAAGCTATTAAAGTTTCATTCTTCATCGCGAGTAACAAGGCTTATAAAAAATCTGTATGTTATGCTTGAAAACTCGCTTTATTTGTTAATATTACTGTGAATTTTTATATTCAACCCTTATTAATGACAGATATAAGTAGAAATATACGTTATTTCACATATTTACCACAGGAAGTGAAAATTATGAACAGTTCTCCCCTCCCCAATCCCTTGTTGGGTAATAGCTCCATTCCCGCTCATGACGCATGGGAAGTATTGCGTATCATTTCCGAATTCGTCGAAGGTTTTGAACGCCTTGCAAATGTCTCGCCAGCCATTAGTTTATTTGGTTCAGCGCGTTTTCCCAACGATCATCCGTGGTCTGTGTTTACGGAAAAGCTTGCAGGTCAGCTTTCAGAACAGGGATTTTCTGTGATTACAGGGGGCGGCCCTGGGATTATGCAGGCCGCAAATAAAGGCGCATATGAGGGTAAAAGTCTCAGTGTGGGCTTAAATATTCAATTACCTCACGAACAGCGTGAAAATGTTTACCAAAACATAGAATTACATTTTCAGCATTTTTTCGTGCGTAAAGTGATGTTTGTAAAATATGCCTGCGCGTATTTGGTCTTGCCGGGCGGATTTGGTACGTTAGATGAGTTGAGTGAAATTTTGGTATTGATGCAAACCCGCAAAATTCCCAAAGCTCCGATTATTTTGGTGGGTAAAACTTTTTGGGAAGGTTTACTAACGTGGTTCAAAGAAACTTTAATTCACGAACAACTAATTGATGTTGAAGACTTAGATTTGATGCTGGTGAGCGATGATAGTGCAGAAATCCTTGAATATATTTTGAAAAACTACGACACTCAACAAATATTCCCCACCAACTTTTAAAGGTTTAATACCATGTCACGTATGACGCTCTTGTTTTCACTCATGTTGAGTAGCTCTCTGAGCTTTGCCGCGCCCACACCGCCCCCGATGCCCGCAGAGGACGGTGAAAAAAATGCTGCTGAAGAGGATAATTTAGAGCCACAAGTCACGATTATTCGCCGTGCTGAAAGTACGGTTGAAGAATATCGTGTCAATGGACAGCTTTACATGGTCAAAATCACCCCTGATGCAGGCCCTGCTTATTATTTAGTGGACACTGATGGCGATGGTTCATTAGAAACCACGCGCCACAGCTTGGATGCCAACCATAATATCCCGCAGTGGATTTTATTCAGTTGGTAGCATGTTCACGCCATATCGGGTAAAATCTCACAGATTTTGCCATGTTTACGGCAATTGCATGGCGTAGAGTTACACTCCGCTGTACGGTATTTTTCCAACTCAGAATTCCTCGTTACATGTCTGTCTATACTACTGTTGAACGCGATCAATTAGAAGAATTCCTCACCCACTACGATCTGGGGCAACTGGTTTGCCATCAAGGCATTAGTGCAGGCATTGAGAACACAAACTATTTTGTCACCACCGATTCGGGTGAATTTATCCTTACCTTGTTTGAACAATATAGTTTTGAGGAATTACCTTATTTTCTCGAACTGATGGCATATCTTGCCGAGCATGAAGTGCCCAGTGCACATCCCTTGGCAGATAAATCAGGACATTATTTACGCGAATTAAATGCGCGTCCTGCCGCCTTGGTGCGCCGTTTAAACGGGCGCGACGTGAGTGAACCCAGCGTCTCGCAATGTGCCGCCATTGGGGATGCTTTGGGAAAACTGCATCAAATCAGCCCCGATTTTCCCCATCATCGCGACAATGGGCGCGGTGAAGATTGGCGATATGCCACTGCTCTGAAATTAGTACCTTTGTTAAATGACAGTGATGCACAGATTCTGCGTGAAGAGCTGGCATTTCAAGCGGATTATTGCAGCCAATATCTGCCTCGAGGCGTGGTTCATGCGGACTTATTTCGCGACAACGCGCTGTTTGAAGGCGATAATTTATGCGGGCTGATTGATTTTTATTACGCCTGCAATGACGCACTGCTCTATGACGTGGCGGTGACGCTAAATGATTGGTGCAGTGCGCCCGATGGCAGTTTAGACCCTGCACGCGCAGACGCATTTTTAAGCCATTATCGGCAACAGCGCAAACTCACCGCCGACGAATGCGAATCATGGGAAATGATGTTGCGAGCCGCCGCCTTGCGCTTCTGGCTCTCACGTTTATTGTCCAAACATTTCCCCCGCGAGGGCGAGATGACTCACATCAAAGACCCCAATGTGTTTCGGGACATCTTAATTGCCCGCCGCCATATCGCGCCCCTGAAACCAGATTAACCTACTGAATTATTCACGGTAATACGATGACTCAATGTTCTGGCGAAATTGCTCGCCGTCGTACCTTTGCAATTATTTCTCACCCTGACGCAGGGAAAACCACGGTCACTGAAAAGTTACTGCTTTTCGGGGGCGCAATCCAATTAGCAGGCACGGTGAAAGGGCGTAAAGCCGCACGTCATGCCACCTCCGACTGGATGGAATTGGAAAAGCAACGCGGCATTTCCGTGACTTCCTCGGTGATGCAGTTCCCCTACCGCGATGTGATTATCAATTTACTCGACACTCCGGGGCATGAAGATTTCTCGGAAGACACCTATCGCACCTTGACGGCGGTGGACTCTGCCTTAATGGTCATCGACGCGGCGAAAGGCGTGGAAGATCGCACTATTAAATTATTGGATGTGTGTCGGCTGCGCAGCACCCCGATTATTACCTTTATTAACAAGCTCGATCGCGAAGGGCGTGAACCGATTGAATTATTAGATGAAATCGAAAACGTGCTGCGGATTCGTTGCGCCCCGATTACTTGGCCAATTGGTATGGGGAAACGTTTCAAAGGGGTGTATCATTTCCTTGAAGAAACCATCACTTTGTTTGAATCGGGACATAATCAAACCACCAGCGAAGGCGAAACTTATCATTTAGACGACCCCGCCTTATTGGAAGTCTTGGGCGAACGTTGGCTACATGATTTGCGCGATGAAATTGAATTGGTGCAAGGCGCAAGCAATGCCTTTGATTTAGGCGAGTTTTTAGCGGGCAATTTAACCCCCGTATATTTTGGCTCGGCAATTAATAATTTCGGGATTCGCGCCCTGCTCGACAGTTTTGTGACTTACGCGCCGCCGCCGCAATCACGTCCCACGACCTCACGCGAAGTTGCCGCCGATGACAATCATTTCACGGGCTTTGTGTTTAAAATTCAAGCAAATATGGACCCAGCACACCGTGACCGCATTGCGTTTTTACGGATTTGTTCTGGGCAATATCAGAAAGGCATGAAACTGCATCATGTGCGCCTCAAACGTGAAGTGATGATTAATAACGCGCTGACCTTTATGGCGGGTGAGCGTGAACATGTCGAAGAGGCGTTTGCAGGCGATATTATCGGCTTGCACAACCATGGCACGATTCAAATTGGGGATACGTTTTCCCAAGGTGAAGAATTGAAATTTACGGGAATTCCGTACTTTGCCCCTGAAATTTTCCGCCGTGCGCGTCTGCGAGACCCGTTGCGCATGAAAGCTTTATTGAAAGGTTTGTTGCAGTTGTGTGAAGAAGGCGCGACCCAGTTGTTTCGCCCGATGAGCAATAATGATTTAATTTTAGGCGCGGTCGGCAATCTGCAATTCGACGTGGTGAGCTGGCGGCTGCAAAATGAATACGGCGTAGAATGTAGTTTTGAAGCGGTACAAGTTGCCACTGCACGCTGGATTTATTGCCAAGACGAAAAACTTTTAGACGAGTTTAAAAAGAAAGCTTTTGAAAACCTTGCCTTAGACAGTGCGGAAAATCTGACCTATATCGCGCCATCGCGGGTCAATTTATCCATCATGGAAGAACGTTGGAAGGATATAAAATTCCTTGCCACCCGTGAACATTAAGGTTTATTTGAACTGCGCCCCTGAAAATTAAAAGAAGCCCCCAACCCCCAAGGGGGCTAAACACAAACAAGTTATTTAATGTTTAAAGT
The DNA here is from genome assembly GCA_039799345.1 of Pseudomonadota bacterium. Classification (GTDB taxonomy): domain Bacteria; phylum Pseudomonadota; class Gammaproteobacteria; order Beggiatoales; family Beggiatoaceae; genus JAQTYU01. Next base: position 2,640 of record JBDLSS010000023.1, on the reverse strand, counting down.
TTTCTTTAGGAGATTTAGGGGCTGGTTTTAAGGTTTAGGGGGTTGGGGCGCAGTTAAAACTTAATTGATGACAGGCCCTAAACCACGTCAGAGAATTATTGCAAAGGCACAACAGGCTTATTATCAAAGCCTTTACCGTCATTATCCGTTTGCATGGTTAAAGAATTGGCCCAATCGCTGTATTTGATCCGAGCAGCGGCATTATTTGCCACGGTAATGCCTTTACCTTCTTTGGTGGCTTTGCCAGCATTGTCAATGCGGGTAATATCCAACACATAGCTGTCTTCAGAATCATCCCCATTCATCACGTAGAGGAAGTTATCATCGACTTTGTAGCTAACCACTTTATCTGCGTTTAATGTACCAGAAGCGGTGGTAATATCGAAACGATAAGCAGGGGTATTCGTTGTTTTGTCTTTGGGGTCGAGTGCCATGAACATTTCAGGGGCTTCGCCTTCTTGCGTCGAGCTAAAGCTTAATTGCTTGCCATCAGCCCGCACTTGAATAAACAAGACTTCGGAAGGATCAAGATAAATCCCTGCAAAACCGATAGTAAAACCGGGACCTGTGATTAATAAATCACCATCAGTATCACGATTTAAACTCTTCCCACTCACCGCAACCGTGAAGAAACTTTGGTTATCGCTAGGTAAGGGCAATTCATAACTGGGCGGAATATCTTTCCCTAAACCATTTTTCACAGGCGTGGCACTAGAACCGACAATTTCATTCACTTCTTTATCGGTATCAAAGTCGAAACCCACTTTTTTGCCTTCGCCGTTGATGACGAGAATCTTACCTTCACCCGAAAATGAAAATTCAAGGGTTTTGGTATTTGCAGCCGCGCGTGTACCTTCATTACTGGTACAGAAAGGGCACTCAAATTTAACGTTACGCAAAGACATCGGCGTTAAATCGAGGGTTTTAGTGTCAGCACTGCCTTGGTAATCTGAAACAGGTTCACCTGGTTTAGTGGCAGCCCCTTCATAAACCCAAGTTTCTTGCGTTTTGTTGATTTTGACCACACGGCTTTCATTCGGATAATTATTGTCGTAGACATACACCCAGAACAGATTATTCCCTTTGTCCTCAACGGCAAACGGGGTTATCGCATGTCCATCTTTCAAACCAGGTTTATAAATTCCCAAGGTGTAATGATTGTCAGCCACGCCAGAATTCATGGCATCAATCAGTTTTTGTAAAATATCAGAGGGTTTACTTGAGTTGCGAATTGTACCCGTAGCGGATGACGCAGGATTCAAGTTTTGGGTGACGAAGTAATAAGCAATCCCATTGCGTGCTGCTGCTTTTTCTAAATCGAAACTATTTTGTGCGCTGCTTTGGAAGTCAGCAGGTAGCTTTTTAGCTTTAAAATCAATGTTGCCATTGAATAATTGTAAACTCATCACCGCCATGCCTTCACAATGTCCGCCATTCATGCCTTTAATTTGGCGTTGCGCCCATTCTTCAGCCGCTGCGGTCAATACACAATCGCCCTCAGCAGTACGACACACATTTTCGCGCCCAAACAGACGAATTAAGTCATCTGCCTTCAAATCGTTGGCGGAGTCGGTATCATTGCCATAATTCTCAAATTTGAAGCCATTGGGCTTAGGTGCGTAATTTTTCAGACTGGCAATGGGATTTGTGGGAAGCACAGCAGGTTCTGTGGATTCGCCTGTCGTAAGAATTTCTGATGAACCCTTAGCTGGGGCACTGATACGCACTTGAATCGGGGTAGCGTTACGAACCAATGCAATACTGCCATCGGCTTTTTTCAGGCGATAGCCAAAGAAAACATCCAAGTTACCCAGTGCTAAAAACTTGCCCTTGTACATAGAAACATCAAGTTTTGATGTTAAAACAACATCTTTCTGAAAAGAGGCTAGATTTTCAACTTTTCCATCCCAAGCTTGGATACTTAAATTCCCTGCATTATTTCCCAATGTGAACAGCACTTCATTATCCGTGGGATTGTATTTATAAGCGGCATAAACCACCACATCAGCGGTTTGTCCCACATGATCGGCTTGAACTTGCACCACCCCTGTGACTGCTACCTCATCACTGAGGGCTTGGCTAACTTGTTTCAAACTACCTTGATTATTGAGAGAAATCCCACCATTAAAGACTGCCGTACTGCTTTGATGTTTACCATTAGCATTCAGGATATTGCCCGCGCCTAACAAAGGGGCATCCACTGCATACGTGATTCCTGATGCGCCCAAACTCAGTGCAATTTATAAAGCTAATAACTTGATTTTCATTGTTTTTTATCAAAAACCTAAGAAGGTTTAGTGCTGTACTTGGAGTCTACTTAGAACGTTTGCAAAAGTAGTTGATATTCAATATAGCGTCAATTAATAGATGCAACAGGCATAAATAACTAAGGCAAGTTTCTCAGATTTTAGTTAAACTATCACGCCCCGAATTCTGAGTTATTACGTGGTACAGCATCATGCCCGTCTTTCAAATGGCAGTAAAAAATTTTCATTCCAAAGCCTGCGCTTAACGGGTTGTGGAATATCTGAATATTATCCGATAGCTAGCACGCACTGCGCTAAAACTACCTTCATAATTATACAAGTATTAAAATCTAACTGTTTGTTTTATATGTAAATTTAACAAACATACTTTTTA
>JBDLSS010000022.1:0-2823 GCA_039799345.1 Pseudomonadota bacterium | reverse complement strand
TAAGCGCAAGTAATGCTTGTGTTGATGTAGTGCACAAAGCCCTGTCTTTTTGAATTTGAAAATGATGGGGCTTTTTTAGGGCTGCCTGAAGCGAGATTTGCAGAAGTGAAGAATTTTCAGACTGAAAGCAAGTCTTATTCTGTTTGATGCTTAATCCTACATCCTTTAACCTAATTAGGATTCACAGGATTAAAGGATTTTCAGCATTAAAAAACCTTTTTTAACATGATGCGTTCATCCTGCTTAATTTGGATAATCCTGTCAATCCTGATTCTGACAATAAACTCATCATAGCCGAAATAGTTTTTTTATATCGAACTCAGGTTAAAATTAGATTAAAACCTTGGTAGTTTTCTGCGTTAACCACACAGTTTTACAAGTATTTAGGGGCGGTTTGCGCGTTTTTTAGAAAATCGTGGGGTAATTGTCCGTGAGAACTTAACTGCGTGTTATGCTGTATACCTTGTCTGTGATTAGTAAGTGCTTCCAACTTGTCATTACGGTTGATTCCCAACCATGTGCCCCTAACCTGTAAATCCTTGCCTGCCAACATATCAGGAAATTCTGACCAATGGCAGCAAGGGGCAGTCGGGCAAGCAAAGAATTCGTCACGGTTTGCAAGAAGAATGACAGGATAGGCGGTTTGTGTACGATAGGCTATCAGAATAAGACACATTATTTTTGATTGATTTCCACGCTAAGTAATTGTGACAAAACAAAGTTTTTATTTATTCATGTTTTGGTCTAAAATATGCTTAAAATCATAGTATTTTTATAGATTTCAGGGGCGTAATTTGCCTTTTTTGCATGAAATACTTTGGGATTTTGCACGGTAGTGAATGCTGTCGCATTATTTATGTTACACACTTCTAATTACGCTTATGATCACTATGTACGGCACCGCTGCTAAAACCCATTTATCTGAATTGGACAGAGTTAAAATCCTCTTAGTGGATGAAAACGCTAGCCATCTCCATTTTTTAGTTGATTGCTTACGCAACAACGATAGGCTGCTGTTGTCCGCTGCGTCAGGTGAACAAGCTTTGCAATTATTACGTGAAAATCCTGATATTGCTTTAGTTTTATTAGCCGCACAAATGCAAGATATGGATGGTTATACCACCGCCAGCAAAATGCGCGATATAGTGACAGGCACGCAACTACCGATTATTTTCATGGCATCAGGTGAAGATATTGATGATCAACATATTTTCAAAGGCTATGACTCGGGCGCGGTCGATTATTTAATTCAACCAATCAACATCAATATTTTAATGAATAAAGTTGAAGTCTTCATTCGACTTTATTATCAATCTTATCTGTTACGTGAAACCAATCAATGTTTAGAACAAAAAATCAGCGAACATCAGCAAACTGCTGAGGAACTACAACGTTATCGCGAGCATTTAGAGGCAGAAGTCGCGCGGCGCACGCTGGCATTACAACAAGCGAATCAAAATTTACAACACGAAATTGAAGAGCATTTGGAAACAGAACGCGCCTTGATGGCGGCAGAAAAACGTTATCGCAGTATTTTTGAAAATACTTTGGAAGGCATTTTTCAAACCACACCTGACGGGCATTATTTAAATGCTAATCCCTCATTGGTGAATATTTATGGTTATAGCTGCACCTTGGAATTGATGCAAAGCCTTAATGACATCGGGCTACAATTGTATATTCAAGAAGGGCGGCGTGAAGAATTTTTAAAAATCATGGAAGTCAATGGATTTGTCACTGATTTTGAATCGCAAGTGAAGCGTAAAGATGGAAAAATTATTTGGATTTCAGAAAATGCGCGAGCGGTGAAAGATAGCTACGGCAACGTGTTGTATTTTGAAGGGACAGTGGAAGATATTTCTGAACGCAAAAAAGCTGAGGAAGAATTGCAGCAAATTAATGAAGCCTATCGCCGTTTTGTGCCCCATGATTTTTTACGCTTATTGAACAAAGAAAGTATTGTTGAAGTGAATCTCAACGATTATGTGCAACGTGAAATGTCGATTTTATTTTGTGATATTCGCTCGTTTACGATGATGTCTGAGCGCATGACTCCGCAACAAACTTTTGAATTTATTAATTCTTATCTCAGCGTAATGGGACCTGTGGTGCGTGATCATCATGGTTTTATCGATAAATATATTGGCGATTCCATCATGGCATTGTTCGACAAAACCCCTGATGATGCAGTACAAGCGGCAATTGTAATGGTGCAAGCACTCGCACCCTATAATGCGTATCGCGGCGCGTTGGCAGAACGTCACGAACCGATTAAGATAGGCATTGGGATTAATACGGGACTGATGATGTTGGGCACGATTGGCGAATATCATCGCATGGAAGGCACGGTCATCAGCGATGCGGTAAACGTTGCTTCACGCATTGAAGCTTTAACCAAAACTTATGGTGTACCTCTGTTAATCAGTGAAACCACGTTTCAGAAAATGCAAAATCCTAGTCAGTACGCGATTCGTTTTATTGACCGTGTTAAAGTCAAAGGCAAAAGCACGGAAGTGGTGATTCATGAAGTTTTCCAAGCGGATGAGCCTGAAGTGCGTGAAGGTAAGCTTGCCACCCGTGATGATTTTGAACAAGCCTGTTTGTTATATCATCAAGGCTTATTTATTGAAGCCGACGAAATTTTTAACGCCTGCCTTGCCGTAAATCCACAAGATTCTGTGGCACAAGTTTATAAAAAGCGGTGTATGGCAATGCGTGGCACGGTGGATCATTTCTTGTAAAAATTGGCGGGACTCAAGAAATCATGAGGTATTATGACACCGTATTCAAAAATTAACTCGCTCAAAAGCACAGGCTAATGAC
>JBDLSS010000021.1:0-5620 GCA_039799345.1 Pseudomonadota bacterium | reverse complement strand
CATCTAAAATTCTATCAATCACCGAACTGCTAAACACATTCCCAAATCGTAAACCTGTTAAATGTTGTAAGGTGATAATGCGTAGAATTTCACCCGCTCGCACGGGATAAATCATATTGCCCAAATAACCAATATTGGTCGCTTGCCACACAAATTTAAACTGTTTGAGTTTTAAACCTGTGATTAAATGCCAACGCAAACCACGCACCGCAACACTCAGCAAAATCAACAGTGCACTCATCCCTAAAATGGGTAAATGCAGTTTTGTGAAGCTTTCTTGAAATGCCTTCCAATCTAAACGGCTGAACACCAACACCAATAACAACAGGCTTAATAAAGAGCCTGATAAAACCATCCAATATTTTTTACGTGTCATGCGTTTGATTATCTAGGGTGAAGGGGGTAAACGTTTCAATAAATCTCGGGCTGGCTCTGCTTGTGGGTCTAAGACAAGAACTCGTTCCAAAGCAAGACGAGCTTCCTCGACTTTTCCTTGTATAACATAAAGTTTTCCAACACGAAAATATAAGACATCTTGAGGAATATCTGCGTTAGCTTGGCTTAACAAATGCTGAAAGATTTTGAGGGCTGGCTCGATTTTTCCTGTATAGGAATAGCATTGAGCCAAATTATACAAAGTCAGCCCCGTATTTTCTTGGGAAACAGCCTGTTCAAGATTCTGAATCGCTTGCCGATAATCTTGTTCTGTGAACTGATCGGCAAGTGATGGGGGGCTGAGACATTCCCATAACTCCAAGGTTTTTGCCTTATTTCCCATTTTTAAATACACCTTACCTAAACTTGCTTGAATCCCTGAATTACTAGGGGAAAAATGGTGTGCATACGTCCAAAATACCAAATCATTGCGCCAGATTTCACTTTGTTTTAGCGTCATTGCACTGAACCCGATGCTAACTAGCAAAATACCCACACCCGTCAACCATTGCAACCGCTTTTGTGCATGAAATAAACCCAGTCCGCATAATATAGAAACTAATAAATAAAATGCTAAGCTTGGAAAATAGGCATAACGATCCGCCGCTGCTTGCGAACCAACTTGAATCAAACCGAGTACAGGGAGCAAACTGATGACGTAAAATAACCAGATGACTAAACCATAAAATTGCCGTTTACGCCAAGCATAAATACTGAGTATTGTAATCAATACGGTGGCAGTAACAGACACATAAGCAGCGGGATTTTTTATTAAATTTAGGTCTAAAGGATAGAGCGGTGATAAACCTAAGGGCAGTAAAAACTTGGATAAGTAGAATAGAAGACTATTACACGCATTAATTAGGCGTAATTCTAAACTGACTTGCACCAAAGAGGCGATAAATTCAGCGTGATGTTGTGCCATCAGGGTTAAGAAAGCACTTACCGCACTGCCTAAGAAAAAAGGGATTTTCTCAAGTCCTAATTTTATCAAAGATTCACGCTTAAGACTTTGTGTAAACAGCGTTCTATGCAACGGATAAATATCGAATAATAATAAAATGACGGGTAAAGTCACCGCCATCGGTTTTGCCATGAGTGCCAAATAAAAACATAATAAACTGATAAAATAATCCCGCCCGCATCGGGTTTCCACATAATTTAAATAAGTGAATATGGTGAGTAAACTGAAAAATAAAGAAAGTACATCTTTACGCTCTGCAATCCACACCACAGATTCTATGTGTTGGGGATGAATTCCAAACCAAAATGCCGCCAACGCTGCAATCCAAAAAACTTGCTGTTCTGAAAGCTTTATGCTGATTTGTTCACGAACGCCTTGTAAGTTTAAAATACGAATCGATAAAATAAAAAATAATACTGTGTTTGCGCTGTGCCACAATATGTTAGTTAGATGAAAACCCCAAGGATTTAAACCAAAAATTGCATAATCCAGCGCGTAGGAAAACCACGTTAAAGGATGCCAGTTTCCCATATAAAAACTGCTCATCATTTCTTGTAAATTTGCCCAAGTGATTGCACGAATCATGGGTACATCCATCAAATAAGCGCGGGTATCCCATGACAAAAAATCATATTCTAAACTGGGATAATAAATAAAAAAGCTTATTAAAAACAATAAGATACTAATAATCCAATAAGAAAATCGAGAAAAGACTAACATTCAATTAAATACCTTTTATAAATATAATTTGTGTCTAAAAATCACTAATTTTAGATTGATTAACAAAGAAATTCTGACTTAAAGTGTTGCCACAATCAAGTTTAAAAGCCGTTGTAATGCGCCCCGATTTTTTTCCACAAAAGCTTTCCCGCACGCCCCAGTTGCGTGGCGCGATGCTGCATCTTGTGCATAGCCTAAAACTTGCTCGCTCAATTCTTGCAAATTATGAACTTTGACTGCCGCATTTTCTGATAATAAACGTTGACTTATTTCTTTAAAATTGAAAACATGTTCCCCAAAAATTATAGGCAAGCCTAAAGCTGCGGGTTCTAATAAATTATGTCCGCCTGTGGTTACTAAGCTGCCTCCAATAAAAGCTATATCTGAAGCGGCAAATAACAGCATTAATTCACCCATCGTATCGCCTAAATAAATAGCTGTTTCTGAATTGGCAATTTCGCCAAAACTGCGGCGTTTAAATTGAGAATCAACTTGTTTACATAGATTTGCAACTGCATTAAAACGTTCTGGATGGCGAGGTACAAGAATTAATAATAAATTAGGTAGTTGGGCGCGTATTTGCTGAAAAGCGTTTAAAACTATTTCATCTTCGCCAGTATGAGTGCTCGCTGCAATCCACACCACCCGTTCACCAAATTGTTGGCGCAAGAGCTGCCCTTGTTGTTGCAATTCGGGTGACACTTCTAAATCAAATTTAATACTGCCAATCACTTTTAAAATCTCTTCAGGTGCACCTAAGGCTTGGAAACGTGCGGCTTCTTCCGTCGTTTGCACTGCGATACAGTGTAAACTTTGCAGAGCGGGACGAATGAGTTTCACCACGCGCTGATAACCTGCCGCAGAACCTGCGGATAAACGGGCATTCGCTAAAATAACAGGGATTTCATGCTGTTGGCAAACATGTAACAGGTTTACCCACAGTTCAGTTTCCATCAAAATTAATAAGCGCGGTTGTACTGCTTTCACAAAACGCCGCATTGCTATCGGTAAGTCGTAGGGCAAATAGACGTGGCTAACTTGTCCCGCAAAGCTCGCCTGCACGCGTGCTGAGCCTGTGGGCGTGGTGGTGGTGATTAAAATAGGGAACTTGGGATATTGGTTTAGTAAGACTTTAATTAAGGGTTGGGCAGCTTGAAATTCACCCATGGAAACCGCGTGTATCCAAATGCCATGTGGGGCAATGTTGGGCAACGTAAATGCAAAGCGTTCGCCCCAGCGTTGCCAATAAGCAGGTGCACGTTTGCCACGCCATAGCAGACGTAAACAGACGAAAGGCATTAATAAATAAAGTAAAAAACTGTATAAGGTGCGCACATTTAAACCTCTTTTTTTATATCCAATGGTGCAATTAAATAAGTTTCTAACTTCTTTAATTACATTTTTAAATCCTCTAAAAAGGGATAGCTCGTTTGAAAAATTTAAAGTGTCTATTTCTTAACTATATGATTATCATGATAACACATGAACAGTTTAATCCCATATTTTGCATGAGTGATGAGAATTTTGCGGAGTATAGAATTAAACTTGTTGAGGTTTATGGCTGTGAGTTCGGTGAGGAAGGGGATAATCTGTGCTGGGGTCGAAACGCTGACAGAGCTGCTTAGCCAGTCTAGCTCCTCAGGCAACGTGTTTGTATTAGAATAAGTCAAGGCAAAATATAATTTAACTACTTATTTAGCTTCGTGATTTTAACCTTTAATGTATTTCTACTTCTCAATTGAGGTGTGCTGTAAAAAGTCTAACTAATTTGCTTTGATTCTCGTAATACTTTGATTTGAAACAGGGTATTACGTTCTTCTTCTTCTAAACTGGCGTTAATGAAACGAATAGTTTCCCGGTATTTTGGAATTACATTATATTTCAAGGCATTAACACGCTTTTGAGTTTTACGTTGTTCTTCGAGTAGCCGCCACAACGCGGTTTCTGCCTCACCTAATTGTGCAAATAACACCACCATTTCGGTTAAATGGCGACGGGTTTCGTCAAAACTGCTGTCCGTGCCCATCAAACCCACGGGTTGTAAAGGCAATTTTTCCGCAGTCACCGAAGGATATTGCACCCCGATGCTGCTGCGCGGCAAAATATTGATATTTAAAGAAGGACTTAGACCAACCGCCGCTTGACGCAAACCGTGGCTACCAATGCGCATGTGGGTGATTCCTAACCATTTATAGGCTTGTTCTAAAGCGGTTTTCGCGGCTTGGCGCAAACTACGATATTGCTTGAGACGTTCATAAACCAAGCGCGTCAGCAGTTCTTTTTTGTGCTCAAGTAAGCTGTGTCCTTGTTCAAGAAACGCTACTTTACGTTTAAGAATCAATAAAGTGCTTTTAGTGGGGGGCGTTTTTAGACGTTGCGCACTCATGATAGGAAACCTTCAAGTTAAATCTATAAGCCTCCCCCTTTTTCAAAGGGGGAGAGCAAAGCGAGGGGGTGGAGGGGGATTTAAGATTTTCGCAATTATTGAGATTTTTAAATCCCCCTGCCCCCTTTTTCAAAGGGGGTGAAAAGCCAGTTAAAACCCCATGCCAGGCGGCAATCTGCCTTTAAGGTTGCTCAACATGCTCATCAGACCACCGCGCTTATTCATCTGCTTCATCATTTTCTGCATTTGAGTGAATTGCTTCAATAAGCGATTCACATCTTGCACTTGCGTACCTGAACCGTTAGCAATTCGCACTTTACGCGAGCCTTTAATTACCGCAGGAAAACGACGTTCATGCGCAGTCATTGAATTAATGATGGCTTCTAACCGCTTAATTTCTTTATCGTTAATTTGCGCCTTAGCTTTTTCAGGAATTTGGGTCATGCCAGGCATTTTATCCATCAAGCTGCCAATGCCGCCCATATTGCGCATTTGCACCAATTGCATACGAAAATCTTCTAAATCAAAGTTTTGACCTTTTTTTAGCTTGCTGACTAATTTTTCAGCTTCGTCTTTGTCAATGCTGCGCTCGGCTTGTTCGATTAAGCTCAAAACGTCGCCATAACCAATGATGCGTGAAGCCACGCGGTCAGGATAAAAAGGTTCTAATGCGGTAGTTTTTTCGCCAACCCCAATGAATTTAATCGGTTTTCCTGTGATGTGGCGCACGGATAAAGCTGCCCCGCCGCGTGCGTCACCGTCGGTTTTGGTGAGAATCACGCCTGTTAAAGGCAGCGCGTCATTGAAAGCTTTGGCAGTATTGGCGGCATCTTGCCCGGTCATACTGTCGACCACAAACAGGGTTTCCGTGGGGCTTAAGGCACGATGGACTTGTTTTATTTCTTCCATCATGTCCATGTCGATGTGCAAACGCCCTGCGGTATCAACCAGCAACACATCGACAAATTGCTTACGCGCCTTGTCCAGTGCAGCGGTGGCAATATCCACAGGCTTTTGGTCGATGGAGCTTGGGAAAAATTGCGCCCCGACATCTTCGGCAAGGGTTTCTAACTGTTTAATTGCAGCAGGGCGATAAATATCGCAACTCACCACCA
>JBDLSS010000020.1:0-6357 GCA_039799345.1 Pseudomonadota bacterium | reverse complement strand
TTGAAACAGAAACAAAACAAAAGGCAATTTTAACGAAAATTGCAAATTTCACCAGCCTTTCGGGGCTGGTATGGATTGAAACAACATTGACGGCATTTTGCAAGAAGCGCAAAAGTGCATTTCACCAGCCTTTCGGGGCTGGTATGGATTGAAACGTCTCGAAAGTTATCCCAATCGGTAGCTGCTTGATTTCACCAGCCTTTCGGGGCTGGTATGGATTGAAACATCGCAAGCTTGATGATTGGGCGCACCCCCGAATATTTTGGAGGGCTAGTTTATGAACGAACCCTTCCTTTAGGGGGCGGCGTCTTCCTCATTCCCCACCAACTACAAACACCCAAGAGCAAGGTATAATAAGCACTTTATCTTATTGAGTAATCGCTTATGACCGTTTCAGCCCCGCGTGTCTTGCTTTCAGCCTATCAATGCGGCCCCAACATGGGTTCAGTGTCACAAATTGGCTGGCATTGGTATTCACGGCTCGCGCAACGTGTGCCCACCACCTTAATTACCCACGTTCGCAATCGCGAAGCCCTCACCACCGCCGGTGCACCGCTTGCCGATTCAGAAATTATTTATATCGACACGGAATGGTTTGCCGCACCGCTCTATAAAATCGCCTCAAAATTATTCCCCAACAGCGAACATTCTGTATTCTTGCTGTCTTCGCTGGATTTCTATGTATACGACTGGGTAGCGGTTAAACAATTAAAATTATTAAAGAAACAAGGGCAAGATTGGGACGTAATTCATGCCGTCACCCCTGTTTCCCCGACAGCCGCCACCCGTTTATATACTTTGCAACGCCCTTTAATTGTCGGCCCTTGGAACGGCGGTTTAAATAATCCCGCGCACTTCCCAGAAATCATGCGCCAAGATTCAGGCTGGTTATATTCAATTCGGAATTTAGGCACGTTAATTGACAAGATTTTAGGCACAACCCGCCACGCCGCCGCAATTCTCACCGCCACCCAAGCCACAATTAACAGCCTTTCCAAATCCGCCCAGCAACGTTGTCAAGCGGTGCTTGAAAATGGCGTAGATTTATCGATTTTCACCCCCGCACCCTATCCCGCGAAACCGTCAGCAACCCAGCCGTTAGAAATTGTGTTTGTCGCAAGACTGTTACCTTTCAAAGGCTTGCCGATGTTATTGCACGCGATGGCAGCAGTAAAATTCCCGATTCATCTCACCGTGGTTGGTGAAGGCCCTTTATTGCACGACTGGCAAGCTTTAGCCCAAGAATTAGGCGTTAGCGAGCAAATTACCTGGTTTGGCAAAGGTTCGCCGCAACAAGTGGTGAGCTGTTTACACGCCGCCCATGTGCTGTGCTTGCCTTCGGTTCGAGAATCAGGCGGCGCGGTGTTGCTCGAAGCGATGGCGTGTGCACGTCCTGTGATTGCGGTGAATTTTGGAGGGCCTGCGGAAATTGTCGATGATGCCGTGGGCAAATTATTACCCGCCACGGGCATGAAAGAAGTGGTGCAAGAATTAATCAAAACTTTAGAAAATTTGGTGGCAGAACCTGAAGCTTGGGCGCAACGCGGGCAAGTCGGGCGGGAACGCGCCGAACAACGCTACGGCTGGGATGCCAAAATTGAACAAACCATTGCACTTTATCAACAAGTGATTGCTCGCCATGTCCGTTAAAAATCTACGTCTTGCCTATTTAACCAGCCGTTATCCTGCGATTTCGCACACTTTTATTTTGCATGAAATTCACAGCCTGCAACAATTGGGCGTAGAAATTCGTGCCGCGTCCATCAATGCGCCCGACCGTCCGCATTCCGAATTAACCCAATTAGAACAACAACAAGCCGCCACGACTTTCTATATTAAGCCTGCGGGAATCTGGGGCGCATTGCGGGCGCACACAGCGATTTTATTCAGCCAGCCAAAAGCCTATTTACGCGGGCTGGGTTATGCCTTGCGCTTGGGAAAATTGGATTTAGGCAAGCTGCTGTATAACTTTTTCTATTTTGTCGAAGCGGTGATGTTGGGGCATTGGATGCAGCAACAGCAGCTTAAACATTTACATGTGCATTTCGGGACAGAAGTCGCGACTGTCGGCTTATTTGCCAAACAGATTTTCCCCGTCACGCTTTCACTGACGATTCACGGCCCCGACGAATTTTACAACGTGAAAGCTTATTATTTGGCTGAAAAAATCCGCGCCGCCGATTTCATTTGCTGCATCAGCCATTATGCGCGTAGCCAACTGATGATTTTATCCGAACCCAACCACTGGGAAAAATTTGAAGTCAGCCGTTTAGGCGTAGATTCGAGCAGCTTTATTCCACGCGCCGCCGCGCCGATTTCAGACGTTTTAGAAATCATCTGCGTGGGGCGACTCGTGCCTGTCAAAGGACAATTTATCTTATTGCAAGCGGTGCAAAATCTGCTGCAACAGGGTTATAAATTGCGCCTGCGTTTTGTCGGTGACGGGCCCAGCCGTGCTTTATTACAGCAAACTGTAAACACGCAAAATCTAGCGCAACAGGTGATTTTTGAAGGCGCGGTCAATCACGAACGCATTTTAGCCCTGTATGCCAAAGCGGATATTTTCGCGCTGGCGAGTTTTGCCGAAGGTTTGCCCGTGGTGTTGATGGAAGCGATGATTATGCAAATTCCTTGCGTGACCACACAAATTACAGGCATTCCCGAATTGATTGGCATGGGCGAAGGTGTATTAGTCGCCGCCTCAGATGTTGCGGGTTTAACCGAGGCTTTGGCGAAATTATTAGACGATGCCAGTTTGCGGGAAAGTATGGGAAAATTAGGGCGTGAAAAAGTGCTAGAACAATATGATTTAAAAAAGAATGTCACCAAACTTTCCCAGATTTTTGAACGCAGAATTGCCGCTTTGGAGAAAACTGCATGATTTTAAGTATTATTTTAAGTTTATTGGCAATTGTCGGCGTGCTCTTAACTTTGGCGGGCACGATAGAATTAGCCTTATTAACCTTTGGCGCGATGTTTCCCGTGCGTCGTGAAACTATTGTTAATCCTCGTTTAAATTTAGCCGTGGTGATTCCCGCCCACAACGAAGCCGCCAATATCGCCAACAGCGTGCACAGCGTTTTAGCCTGCGCCAAGCCCCAAGGAAAATTTGCAGTTTATGTCATCGCAGATAATTGTAGCGATGACACTGCCGCCCAAGCGCGTTTGGCGGGCGCGGAAGTGTTCGTGCGTGAGAATGCGGAGTTGCGCGGCAAGGGTTATGCCTTGGATTTTGCGTTTTCACAGTTGCAGGATGAATTTGATGCGCTGCTGGTGATTGATGCCGATACCGTGGTTGAGCCGTATTTTTTAATCGCGTGTGCGGAAAAATTTGTGGCGGGCGCGGATGCGGTGCAATGTCGTTATGGGGTGAATAATCCTGAAGCCACGGTGCGCACGCGCTTGTTGCATGTCGCATTGATGGCGTTCAATACTTTGCGTCCACGTGGGCGTGAATATTGGGGCTGGTCGGTGGGGATTTCGGGCAATGGTTTTGGACTGAGTACACGGCTGTTGAAACAAATTCCGTACACTGCGCGGTCAGTCGTAGAAGATTTGGAATATCACTTGATGCTGGTGAAAGCGGGTTTTCGGGTGCAATTTGTGGACAGCAGTACAGTGCGTGCGGATATGCCTGTCAATCAGCAGGGTGCAGATTCACAACGGGCGCGTTGGGAAGGGGGACGCTTGCGGATGGTTCGAGAATTTGCGCCAAAGTTATTGGCAGAGATTAATCAAGGACATACGCGCTTATTCGAGCCTTTGTTGGATTTATTATTGTTGCCTTTGGCGGCGCATGTATTGGTGTTGGGATTGTTGTTGCCGCTTGCACCGATTTACGCCAGCATCGGCTTAAGTATTGTACTGTGGCATGTGGCGGTGGCGTTGTGGGTGGGCGGGGGCACGTTGAAAGATGTGTTGACGCTGTGCAGTGTGCCGTTTTATGTGTTGTGGAAATTGCGTTTGTTGCCGCGTTTGCTGAAGGCTTCTAAGAAGGATGCGGCGTGGGTTCGCACGAAGCGGGATGGGGAATCTTAAAGTTTTATTCTGCTCGTGAGCGGTGTATGATTTCTCATAGATTTAAATTTTAAATAAGACCTGAGAAACTTTAACAAACGTTCGGGTCTTTAACGGAGTATTCAATGGAAAGTATCGAAATCAAAGGTTTTTTAACGATTGAGTATGCAAAATTTGAGATTAAGAAAATCAATGTGTTAATTGGGGCGCAAGCACAAGGTAAAAGTGTGATTGCTAAGTTGGTTTATTTTTTTCAGGAAAGTTTTTCAAAAATTTTTGTGGACTCTATTAAAAACTTTGAGACAAAACGGGATATTAACAAAAAATATTTAGCTAGTTTTGAGCAAATTTTTCCCAGTTATGCATGGAAAAATCAGGAATTTTCCATAAGTTATGATTATGGAGAATATCAGATCGCTGTCACACGCATTCAAAAAGCTAATAGATACACGACAAAGTTTGAATTTTGTGGTGGTCTTATGCGTGTCCATAAGATTTTAAAACAACGTTATGAAATAGTTCTCAAGGAAGCACTTAAGGAAGGAAGAGAGGAGTCTAATACAGGCTCACTTTTTGGATTCATGTTTTATCAAGAAAAGCATAGAGTTAAATTGAACTCCGTAGGAAAGAAATCTTTCTTTATCCCTGCAGCCCGATCTTTTTTTGCGACTATACAGCAGAATATTTTCTCGCTTTTAGCAAATGATATTGAGATAGACCCTTTTATCAAAGAGTTTGGGTCTTACTATGAAAACTCAAAAGTACGTTCTCGAAATCATATTGATAATGCAGCCAGCAAAAAAGTAGAACGTCTGACTCAGGAAGTTATTGCAGGCGAATATCATTATGAAGACAAACGGGACTGGATTATCAATAAAGTACAACGAACCAATTTAGCCCACGCCTCATCGGGTCAACAAGAATCACTTCCTATGTTGCTTGTGTTAAAGAGCATACCATTCATTATTGGTTCTTACCAACATTCATATTTCTTTATTGAAGAGCCTGAAGCTCACTTATTTCCAACATCACAAAAGCACATTATCAGCATCATTGCCACGATACAGAATACTTTTGGGCACTCCTTTTTCATCACCACACACAGCCCTTATATTTTAACAGCTATCAACAACTTAGTTGTGGGCAAAGATGCTTATGAACATGCACAAGGTAATCCAGAAAAATTGGAAGCTTTGGAAAAAGTCTTGCCTGAGGATGAATTAATTCGTTTAGAAGATGTGTCAGCGTACACGCTAAAAAATGGCAGGTTAGAATCTATTATTGATTTGGAAAATCGGCTGATTGGCGCAAATTTGTTAGATTCGGTTTCTGATGAATTTGATGAAGCCTTTGGGGTTGCCACCGAAATTTTATACGGAGATGATTAATGGAGTATGGAAAATGCGCGACCGAAACCACCAATAAGATTATCCCTGCCGAAGAAAATAAAAGAAAACTAATTCTTAATAATCCCTCACAACGTGTTGTCCGAAAAATACAGATTGATGGTTGTTTGCCCGTCGAAGGTAAACGTTGCGATTACATGTTTGAAATTGATGAACCGACGACTGAAGTTATTTACTTGGAATTAAAAGGCTGCGACATCGAAAAAGCCTGCCTACAATTAGCTGAAACTATTGATTTATTCCTAAATAAACATCGTCACGTTAAAAAAAGTTGTCACATTGTGGCTTCAAGAGTGCCCAAAGCAGGCACAAAAGTGCAGCAACTAAAAGTACAAATGCTTAAAAATAAAAAAGTGGAATTGATTGTGAGTACAGATCAAGCCACTGTTCAGATTTAGAAATATTCATCGTTTGCTGAAAACACCTAAGAAGAATGTGATATGGGTTCGCACGAAGCGGGATGGGGAGTAAGATTTACAATGAGTTATGATAATAAATCACAGACATATCGAATTGCAGAACGCACGGATATTTCAACATCTATTGTCCATAGGAGTTACGCCGTTTAATCTGTCACTATTTGATTTTAATGAAAATATGATTATTCAATGCACAACACTAACTTATTGTAAACAAAAGACTTAATGTTTAAACTGCGTAACTCCTACAATCGACAGTTGCCAAATTTAAGGGCACAAAATAAGTAACGGTTTGTAAAATACTTGGGCTTTAAATTCTCGTTGTTCTGAACCCCAATGCGGTGTAGGCATTGGAATCTCAGAACACATTGAATTTTATATAAATGTTAAAGATCATAAAACTAGACAAGATATTTTATATATTAGCCATGTCTGTCAAGTAGTTAAATTCATCACAATGTATGCAGCCCCAACGGCTTTTAAAAAACTGTTAGGGCTGAACGGGTTAAATATTC
>JBDLSS010000019.1:0-5220 GCA_039799345.1 Pseudomonadota bacterium | reverse complement strand
GCAGGCGGTGGAAAAACACCCGATAAATCATTACCGCCTACAGAGTCAAAAGGACGAGATTCACGGAAAAACCACGTATCAAATGCGCTAAACTGCCATTCTTGAATAGTCATTGAGGGTTATCCTTGTTTTCTATAGTGGTTTGCCAATATTGGGCAAGAAAACGGATTAATAATGCAGCATCTACATGCCACTTTTCTTTATCTTTTTCGTCTTTATTTCGTACCACATGACGACATTGTTCAAGTAATTCACCAACCCTTACTTTTGCTTCTTCAAAAGATAATTTTTGATTTTCAGGTTTTTCTCGATTTACGCCAGAATTGAGATAATCCGCAGTTAGTAAACGAGTTGCGCTATCTTTATCAAAAACCGATGTGCTATCTTGTTCAGGATTCAGCAACTCAAAACGCGCCCGAATTTTGTAGAAAAACTTACTGCTAAATTCTGCTTCTTTCGACGTTTTCTTATCACGGAAATCGTTAGCGAGCTTTTCTATTATGAATTGCCCATTCTCTAAAGCATATTCAAAGGGCATCGCCCATTCCAACGCACGCCCACTGCCTTTCCACACCCGTACAGCAACAGCATCCCGTCCCGTTTTCTCTTTGGCAATCTTATCGAGTAGTGAATGTGCATCTTTCAGAACAATGCGTAAAGGTGTTTTGACATGTACAAATTCAATGGCTGCGGAAATTGTGGAGTTTTCTAATGCTTCATTTTTCGTTTCTTTAAAACAACCTTGGTAGGATTTGCGCAATTCGACTGTGCATTTAAGTACATCTTCTAAGGGTAAAATGGCTAAAACATCGTCACCACCTGCATAAATCAAAAAACCATTATTTTCATAAACAATATCAGGAACTGATTTTGTGAATTTATCTAGGGCAGTAGAAATCGGTTCTTGGTTCTCTGGCGTACTCATTTTTTCGCCAAGAGAGTCCCCATCCATCAATAGCACAGCATAGAAAGGTGAGGGCTTGTTGCTTGCAATTTCATATATTGCTTTGAGATTATCTAAATGTGCTTTATGTTCAGATAATTTATCTTTTCTTTTCTCAGTAGGAAAATTTACCAGTAAATCGTGCTCGAAAAAGATATTTCCATCACAACCAACTAATTTCTTTGCATCAGCATTAAGCTCTTTACCTTTACATACTTCTTCAGTGAGACAATAAATTTCTGTTTTGAATTCACTCTCGCCAAAACCTAATTCTTCAGCACTATCCAGAAGTTCTTTCACTAATTGCTTATTAACTTCTTTATTTAGAAGCAAATTTTCCAGCCAATGAACAGCTGCTATGTAGTAACTCGAAGGTACGGAACTGTGTACTTTCCAGCCTGTTAACTTAATTCTTTCGTTAGAGAAGGTAAGTTTTTCAAATACATCGTGAAATCGCCGTTTGACAAAAGCAATTGCACATAAATGTTCATCTTCTCTTAATTCCATTGTTCCAAGACGAGATGAAAGTTCTTGCCAAAAGTCTTTTTCTCCTCCTGATAATTCCTGCCAGCCATCCATCACCATGCACTTCACTCCTTTTTGGGAAGGTGGCTGATGTGTGCGTAGATTTTTACGACGGTCTAATAAATCAGATGCGTCTTTATCCATTGTTAAAACCCAACTGATTTCCCAGAAATTGCCTATCTGATCATTCCATATTTTCTTTTTTATGTGAGCATACTTTTCATTACAAAGCGATTCTAAATCGTTTTCCCAAACTTTTTCAGCTAACGCTTTCCAAGCATCTCTTACATCTTCCACAACTTTGCTTGCATCAAATTTAACGGGTTTTTCTTCATTGTTAGCGGGAATAGTTGCTTTAAATCGATTTGGAATACTGCCTTGTTTTGGTAGTTTGTTTTTATATTCCCCCTCTCCCTCTCTTTTCTTTGAATCTTCATCTTGTTCGACAATTAAAAAACTCATGAAATTTTCATCAGGCTTAGGAAAATCAACTGTTCCACCTTGTTTCCGTACGGATTGAATAGCAACGCCTGCTAACCACGACAAAATAAAAGACCCTGCCCAAAAATCTCGGGTGCGCCGTGCTTGTGCGACGAAATCTTGCACAGGTCCGATGGTGAAATGGAAATATTTTTTCGTATCGTTCATGGTGAGTTAGCTTTCCAAAATTGCAATAATGGTTCTGAGTAAGTCTTCAACGTCCGTAGGCACACGAAACAAATAAGAATCCTGAGTAATTTTTTTATTAACTGTATCCAAAATACAAAATTGCCAAATTTTACCAATAGAAACCGCACCATAAAGTATAGTTTTATCATTTTCTAACCATTGGTGCAGAGCGATAAGTTGCACAGCAAGTTGTTTTGTTGCTTGGTCTAAGTCGCCATTTTTAGCTTCAATCACTAAGAAATTATTTTTTCCTTGTAAAAGATAATCTAATGAACCTTTAAGTTTATCGCTAATTTCTAGGATAAATTCTGATTTCAATTTAGCGTGGGTATGACGTACCACTTCTAACAATAACGGTGCTATCAAAAACTCACGTTTAGCCATTTCATTATTTAAACTGATATAAGGAAGGCTTTCTTCCCAATGTCTTAATAAAATGGGTAATTCTGTTAATTCGGCTGTACTTCTAGGTAATGGATAGTTTTTTATTTCAAAGCTGTATCCAAAATATTCTGTGATTTCATCAAGATAAGCATTACTTTTGAAGAAATCAGAAAAAGTGTAAGCAATATTTTCTGGGAAAAGTGGTTTTTTCATGCTATGAAATCGCTCACATCTTTGTAAAATTCAGTTAAAGATTTGTTATTGGTCTCTTTAAAATACTTTTTAAAATACGTTGGGTGAAAAAGAGAAGGTAAAAATAACGCAACACATACAAATTTATCTCCGACCGGATGAATGTGAAAAAAAAGTGGACTAGCGAAACGAGCTTCTTTGTCCTGATCAGTCCCCCCCTTTAGAGGGATGCCAAAAGCAAGAAGCGATTTAATTTTATCCGCTTGCTTTTCGTATTTCTGTTTGACTTGACCACGCCAATTTTTATAGGCATTACCCGCCTTTTCCTGTGCCTCACGTGCTGAATTCGCTTCAAATAATACTTTATATTTTGTAAAAGAGCTAAATGCCGCATAAGGCGGATAAGAGGTGATATTTTTACCTAGTGTCAAAATTGCTGCAAGTTTCTGTTCATACGCTTCTTTCTTATCGAAAATGTTGTCACCAGAGGTAATAGACCCAAATGCTCTTCTTGAACGACTGCCTAATCCTCCAAATAAACCGAAAACTTCTAAAACTTGTTTTATGCTTTCTATGTCTTCTTTCGTTGCTGTGGGTTTAAAGGTGAAGTGTAGCTTGAACTCTAATCCTTCCTTCATCGCATTACGTGGGGGTTTTGATTCCATTAAACCATATCCCAAATAAGCACTACCTGTGCTTTTAGTGCTTTTAATAGGATAAGATTTTTCATTTGTGGGTTCACCGTGAATAACCTGCAATAAAAATTTTGCCTGTCCAAAATGCTTTTCTTTATATATGCCTGCGGAACAACCAAATAAGTCAGCTTCTTGTTCATGCAAATTCTTTAATGCCTGAACAGGCTTATTTTGTGCTTCTTGCAACACCTTCCCCCACATCATCGCCCGCCACCAAAACCGCAATGCGCCTTTCACCGAAGGTGGACGAATATCAACCGCATTTTGTTGTGCGTCTCCCAAAAACATCGGAGTCACAATTTTAAAAGTTGCCGTGAGGGTTTCCATAACAAAGTCCTTATTTTATTCTAGTTAATAAGCCAAGTTCAAAATCCAATGCCATCATGTCATCTTTAGATAAAATAATTCCTTCAGGCATACGGCTTTTAAGCTTCAGGACAATCGCTTGATCCTGTGCTTGCATTCGAATACTAATCCTGTTTAAGGGCACAGAAATATCCAGCAAAGTCGTTAGAAAATCAGCCGCACCTTGGTGTCCCACAGCGGAAGTAAAAGGCTGTTGCAATAATTGCTTAACCTCAGCTAAATCCAGAGGTCCTGTAAATTGCCAGTCGCCATATTCCGTTAAAATGGGCGTATTTAGCACGTACAACATAACCATCTCCGACAATAACCTACTTGATGGGATTTAATATACTAGATATTACCTTGCTTTAATATACCCTTCAAAAATTTCCCCGTATAAGAAACAGGATGTGCCGCAATTTGTTCAGGTGTGCCCGTGGCGATAATTTCCCCGCCGCCTTCACCGCCCTCTAAGCCTAAATCAATCACCCAATCAGCAGTTTTAATCACGTCTAAATTGTGCTCGATAATCACCAAAGTATTGCCATGTTCCCGCAAACGTTGCAGCACCAGCAGCAATTGTGCGATGTCATGAAAATGCAGCCCCGTGGTTGGTTCGTCCAAAATATACAGCGTTTTTCCCGTGTCACGTTTCGACAGCTCACGCGCCAATTTTACCCGTTGCGCCTCACCGCCTGATAAAGTTGTGGCATTTTGCCCAAGGGTTAAATAGCCTAAACCTACATCCATTAAAGTCTGCAATTTACGAAACACCATCGGCACAGGCGCGAAAAATTCAGCGGCTTCTTCCACGGTCATGCTCAACACCTGAAAAATATTCTTGCCCTTGTAATGAATATCCAAAGTTTCGCGGTTGTAACGTTGCCCCTTGCACACATCGCAACGCACATGAATATCAGGCAAAAAGTGCATTTCAACTTTAATCGTGCCATCGCCTTCGCAGGCTTCACAGCGTCCACCCTTCACGTTAAAACTGAAACGTCCCGCCGCATAACCGCGTGAACGCGCCTCAGGTGTGGCGGCGAATAATTCCCGAATTGGGGTGAATAAGCCCGTGTAAGTTGAAGGATTAGAACGTGGGGTGCGCCCGATGGGGGCTTGATCAATGTCGATCACTTTGTCGATATATTCCAAGCCCGTCAATTCGGTGAATGCCGCGCCTGAAATGCTGGCTTGTTGTAATAAGCGTGCTACCGCAGGATATAAAGTATCGTTAATTAAAGTAGATTTGCCCGAGCCTGAAACCCCAGTCACGCACACCATTAAACCCAAAGGAATTTCTAAGGACACATTTTTTAAATTATTGCCCGACGCGCCCATGAGTTTGAGCACGCGCTCAGGATTGAAGGCATTGCGAATGTCGGGAATGGGAATGCTGCGTTGTTGCGATAAATATTGACCTGTCAAGGAATCAGCCACTTGCATGATTTCAGCAGGCGTACCTTG
>JBDLSS010000018.1:0-4300 GCA_039799345.1 Pseudomonadota bacterium | reverse complement strand
ATTTTATTAGAACCAATAATTATTACAAAGGAGGTTAGATTGTGGCAACGTTAGAATTAACCGCACAGAATTTTGAAGAAACCATTACCCAAAATGATATGGTGGTGATTGATTTCTGGGCACCTTGGTGTGGCCCATGCCGTAGTTTTGCACCGATTTATGAGCAAGTTTCAGAAAAATATCCTCAAACCGTGTTTGCGAAAATCAATACTGAAGTTGAGCAAGAATTATCCAATCACTTCAATATTCGTTCTATCCCAACGCTGATGATTTTCCGTGAACAGATTATTCTGTTTATGCAGGCTGGCAGTTTACCCGCCTCTGCTTTGGAAGAAATTTTGAATAAGGCGCAAGCTTTAGATATGAGTGTGGTTCGTGACGAAGTCGCGAAACAACAGGCAAAACAACACGCTTAGGTTTTGACTGTTCCTGACTGCGCCCCTAACCCCTTAAACTTTTAAATATGATTCAATTGTTTATGTTTAACTGTTTTCAGAGAGTTCGGGGCATCGTTAAAAATAAGCCTTAGGGCGTGTCATCAAATAAGTTTTAACAGAAAGTAGCGTGTTTAAAAACCTTTAAAGAAGCCCCCAACCCCCTAAAGGGGGCTAAACACAAACAAGTTATTTAATGTTTAATGTTTTAAGTCCCCTTTAGGGGATTTAGAGGTTGGTTTTAATGTTTAACCCCCTTTAGGTAGTTGGGGTGCAGTTGAAATAGCCAATTAGCATATTTGATGACACGCCTTAGCTGGATGCAGAAACTTTGGGCAGATTCAGCAGCGCAGCATCTAAAGCTTCTTTGGGATATTCAAAGTCTTCCAGTTCACCACTGAAATACTTGTCATACGAAGCCATGTCAAAATGCCCATGTCCTGACAAGGTAAATAATAAAGTTTTTGCTTCACCACTTTCCTTACAACGCAAGGCTTCGTCAATGGCAGCGCGAATCGCATGATTCGATTCGGGCGCGGGAATAATACCTTGTGCTTTGGCAAACATAACGCCTGCTTCAAATGTCGCAATTTGCGGCACAGACACGGCTTCCAGTAAACCTTCATGATACAGTTGTGAAACCAGCGCGGAATCTCCGTGATAACGTAAACCGCCCGCATGAATGCCGGGTGGCATGAAATCATGTCCCAAGGTATACATTTTCATTAAGGGAGTTAAGCCTGCGGTGTCGCCATAATCATAGGCATAATGCCCACGGGTCAAAGTCGGGCAAGAACCCGGTTCAACCGCGACCAAGCGAATATTTTTGCCTGCGGCTTTGTCTGCCAAGAACGGAAACATCATCCCACCCACATTAGAACCGCCGCCACAGGGCGCAAAAATCATGTCGGGATAATCCCCAACTTGTTCCAATTGCTTGCGAGTTTCAAGACCAATTACGGTCTGATGTAATAATACATGGTTTAACACCGAACCTAAGGCATAATTGGTATCTGCGCGTGAGGCGGCTTCTTCAACAGCTTCAGAAATCGCAATTCCTAAAGAACCATTGCTGTCAGGATGCTCGGCTAAAATCTGCTGTCCTGAGGCGGTTAAAGGGCTGGGACTGGGAATGACTTCCGCGCCCCATGTTTGCATCATTGAACGGCGAAACGGTTTTTGATCATAACTGACTTTGACCATATACACCCGCACTTCTAAACCAAACATACTGCCCGCCAAAGCAATCGAAGAACCCCATTGTCCTGCACCTGTTTCTGTGGTTAGGCGACGAATTCCTGCGGCTTTATTGTAATAAGCTTGGGCAACTGCGGAATTGGGTTTATGTGAACCTGCGGGACTGACTCCTTCATATTTATAATAAATTTTGGCAGGTGTGCCCAACATCTGTTCCAAACGATGCGCCCGAAATAGCGGCGCAGGTCGCCATAAACGATAAATTTCGCGCACTTCTTCGGGAATAGGAATCCAGCGTTGTTGCGACATTTCTTGTTCAATGATTGCAGGCGGGAAAATTGCTCCCATCATCTCAGGTGTGATCAATTCTCCAGTGGGTGCAAGATAAGGCGCGGGCGGGTTCGGCATATCAGCCACTACATTGTACCAATGCGTGGGAATTTCGGATTCTGCTAAGAGAATTTTAGTCGTGTGCATATTTTTTCCTTATAATGGGATATATTTTCATCGAGTACTTACCTGTCTCCACACTGTTCACCGCTTAGACCTGACTATGTCTCCATTTTGAAAAATGAAGATGATATTAACTCTCTTTGGTGGGAGTGAGGGCGCAATCACGGCAGTGCTTTGTACCTTGTCTAGTATAAAACGCCAAACTGCAGTAAAGAAGTCGTTAATGTCGATAGTCAGTTTAAACAAGTGAGGTGTGATACATTTTAGGCATGTTTAATGCTGTGACTTTTATTATTCAGCATGTGACGATTATCTAAAAACTGATAATCTATAAGGCTGCTCAATCAAGCTCAGCAGCTTATTTGAACGTTGCCCCACTGTTATGTATTATCAAAAAGGATTTTTTATGAAAAAACTAATCAGTCTTGCCGTTGCAGGCGCATTACTCACGCCGACACTGGTCATCCCAGCAGAACCTCCCGCAAAGAAAACCAATAAAGAAGCCGCTCCCGCAAAGAAAGATTCCCTCGTTGTTGGTTTCACCCTGCAACACAAAGTAAATGAGAATGCAGCCACTCCTGAACAAACTATCGAAGCCTCACCCTTGGCTTTGTTTGATACCCTGAAAAAGGATGTGATTGCACAACTGGAAAAAGGCAATAAACCCCTAAGCATCATCAGTACCGTGCACACTTTGCTGTCTGATGAAGCGATGCAAACATTAGGAACTTTGCCTGATATCATCCTCACCACCAAAGTCGCTAGCGATGGTAAAGGTTCGGGTACTTTAGACATGCCCGCTTTTCAGCGCGAAGTTCCTCTGAAAAAACAACAGGGTAAAATTGACTGGAAGGGCATCACGGGCAAAATGGAGTTCGTGAATAAATTTGAAAGTCCTAAAATCGATTTGGTGATTGGCGGTGCGACGCTGAGCGAAGGTGGCGAATTACCTTTATTTTTCATGGATAAAACCACCTATACAGGCAGTTTCGATGCAGATTTAATGCCTCTAACCGCTGAATTTAATATGCCTAATTTGAGCTTCGGAGACAAAGTCAACCGTATCGAAGTGCAAAATGTGGCAGCACGCGGCAAAACGCGCAAAGCGAAAAATGGTTTAGACCTTGCAGAAGGCACGTTTAACATTGCCTTGTTCAAAGTCAACGATGCCAAGAAAGACATGGCAATCACTATGAATGATATGAAATTTGGAGTGATTACTGACGAAAAAGCCGATAACAATATTACTGTGGCGTTACAATCACAAATCGGTAAATTACTCACCAACGTCATTACCCCCAATGAAGTGACCAACTTCAGCTATAACAGCGTATTAGAATTCAGACGCTTAAACGGGGCTGCCTTATTAGAATTGCAAAATAAAGGGCGTGAATTGCGTCAACAACAAGGCGCTATGAGTCCTGACATGATACAAATGGCGATAGCAGGTAAATTGATGGAAGTCTTGCCTAAACTCATCGCTAACTCGCCTGAAATTGCCTTGAGCCAATTGATGGTGCGTACACAAGATGGCAGTTTAGAAGGGAATTTACGGGTTTCTCTGGATGGGAAAAAGCCGTTTTCTTTCAACAAGGTTGATGAAATGCTTGCTGCTTTAACTGCTGATGCCAATTTTACCATCACCAAAACGTTAATTAACAAGTTATTGGAAAGCCAAGCACAGAAATCACTGGGACGCGTCGAAAAAGACGCTAAAAAGCCTGCTGAAGATGTAAGTGCACAAGCTAAGGTTGCCACGCAACAACAACTGAAGTCTTTAGTTGACCAAAAATACTTGGTTGATGCAGGCGACAGTTATAAATTTAGCTTAGTCTTTGATGGTAGTAAGTTATTAATTAACAATAAGGATATTCCATTGCCTTTTGCGAAGAAGTCTGCACCGACGGCAAAACCCTAAGTTTTTACCCATATCCAAGAGGGGCGTGTTTCACGCTCCTTGGATGTGTCGCCCAAAAGCAGTCTTCCTAAGCCCAAACAACCAGAAAATTTATATAATCGTATTCATTCCCTTTTCGATGTTAGTTTTGCGTCAACTGCGTAACTCCTAGGGCGTGTCATCAATTAAGTTTTAACTGCGCCGCAACCCCCTAAAAAGGGCTAAACCTTAAAACCAGCCCCTAAATCCCCTAAAGGGGACTTAAAATATTAAACATTAAATAACTTGTTTGTGTTTAGCCCCCTTTAGGGGGTTGGGG
>JBDLSS010000017.1:0-4577 GCA_039799345.1 Pseudomonadota bacterium | reverse complement strand
TGGCATTTTATTGGTCATACTGTGTATTTTATGGCATTAAGCAGACTTTTAGCGAAGAACGCATGTCCAATTCTCCCGTTGCTGACAATCCCATTCCGCTGTGGGTGTTTACTTTGGCGGCGACAGCAACCTCTTTTTC
This sequence comes from Pseudomonadota bacterium, assembly GCA_039799345.1. Classification (GTDB taxonomy): domain Bacteria; phylum Pseudomonadota; class Gammaproteobacteria; order Beggiatoales; family Beggiatoaceae; genus JAQTYU01. The sequence continues at coordinate 4,438 of JBDLSS010000017.1, read as the reverse complement.
AGGCTGGACTTTTATTGGGCATCCCGGTTTATTATACCGTGAAGGCTTTCCCTACGGTTATGCCGCATTTTACGCCATTCTAATTCCATTCACGGGCGTGCTTTTGGTAAAACGCCAGTGGCTTATTGGGCGACATTTTGGATTTAGCACGCCTTCCGAAATGTTTGCCAGTTATTTTCAGTCAAATATCATGCGCTTATGCGTGATTTTGGTCGCGCTAATTTTTTCAATTCCTTATCTCAGTGTGCAATTACGCGCCGCAGGGTTTTTATTCAATGTGCTCACCGATGGACTACTGGGCATTGACGACGGCATGATACTGCTGGCATTTGTGCTGTTAGTCTATGTCGCTTTCGGGGGGCTGAAATCCGCGATTTATGTAGACACATTACAATTATTGTTATTAATCAGTGGGATTGTGCTACTGGGCGGGATTGTGCTGTATTTTGTCGGCGGTGTAGATAAGTTCCGCATGGGCATTGCTGCCTTGGTCAGTTCTGACCCAATTCGTACCCCCGAAGGCTATAGTCATTATGTTGCCGTGCCGGGACTTTCGCAGTGGGTGAGTCGGGGGGAGGCGGCTGTCGGGGGCGCGTGGACCAGTTCCATGATTTTCACCTATTTGCTGGGCATGATGGGAATTCAAGCCTCGCCCGCGTTCTCGATGTGGGCCTTGTCAAACCGTAATCCCAAAATTTTCGCCCCGCAACAAGTTTGGGCTTCTTCGCTGGTGGTGGGTTTGGTCTTAGTTGTTTTCTCTGCAATTTTGGGGATTGGTGGACATTTTTTGGGTGCAGATTTGATTTTCTTAACCCAGCATCCTGAATTAGTAAACAACGTGATGAGCGCGGGTTTATTAGGGAAAGATTTAATGGACTCTCCTGCACAATCAGAAATGCTAGTGCCGCAATTGATTTATATTGTGGGGGATTACGCACCGTGGTTGCTGGCAATTTTAGCAGTGTGTGCTTTGGCGGCAATGCAGTCCACCGCTTCTGCCTATCTTTCGACAGCGGGGAAAATGTTGACGCATGACGTATTACAATATTACTTCTTGCGCAATGCAAGCCCGACACAACAGCGCGTTGTGGGACGTTTAGGCGTAGTATTAATTACACTGGCATCGCTTGCTTTGGCAATGCAAAGCACGGATGCTTTAGTGTTATTAGGCGGGGGCGCAGTGGCTTATGGTTTACAAATGTATCCCGCATTATTGGGTTTGTGTTGGTGGCGGTGGTTGACCCGTGCAGGGGTGATTACGGGTTTAATTGCGGGAATTATCACGGTAACTTTAACCGAAGCTTGGGGCATTGCTTTAACTTCGTGGGGACGTTGGCCTTTAACTATTCATGCGGCGGGCTGGGGCATTGCGGTGAATTTTACTTGTGCCGTGCTGATTTCCGCGCTCACTCAAAATGCGGAACAAACCGCGCATCGTCAGGGCTTTCATCAATTTTTACAAGACAATTTACGCTTGCCTAAGATGAAACGCGCGTGGATTCCGTGGGTCTGGCTTGCAAGTCTGACGTGGTTTTTATTGGCAATAGGACCGGGCACAATACTGGGCAATACCATGTTTGGGCATCCTGACCAACCGCAAACTTGGTGGTTTGGTATTCCGTCAATTTGGACTTGGCAAATTCTATTTTGGTTATTGGGTATCGTTTTGATGCACTTTTTAGCTTATAAAATGGAATTGTCTACGGTTTCGGAGAAGACTTTGAGCTTATTGAAACAATAGCATCATTTGTAAAGTTTTAAAAATACGCTTAAAAGCAGACAGTGGTTAGAAACCGCCCACTTTTAAGTGTAATAATCTTCAGCCTAAAAAAACGGCCAACTTTCCAAATTAGCAGGGATGTCAAACCACCCAAAAAGCTGATTTAACAAATACGCCACATCATACGGAAACGCCGACCATTTTGGTTGCCCCACAAAAACCCAATGCCACGGCATCATTGCCCACACTAAAAAAGCTAAAGAAACTTCCCTTTTAGAAAGCATTATCAAAAAGCGTTCATTAAAAAACCAAAACACGCTCAATAACAAAAACGTCACAATCGACAGCACACGAGTTTGGTCTTCACACAACGCCAGTAACAGCATTAAACCCAGCAGACTTGCAAAAAAAGGAATCGCTTTGCGCCCCAAATCGGAATATTTCAAGGCAACCAACCATCCCAAACCCAGCATAGACCACATGATTTGGTGAAAATGAAAAAAGAATTGGTTTAATATCCGCACCAGATGTTCTTGCACCCAATAAATTCGCCCTGAATTCACTGCAATTTCATGGTATTGAAATAGCCCAATTAAGAATAATTTACCCAGCATCACCCCTGAAAATAACAAAACGCAAAATTTAAGCGAATAGTTAAATTCACGATCATATTTTTTACTCAGTAATACCGCAAATAACAAGCCGCCTGTTGCAAAAAAGCCTTGTTCAAAATGCTGCATTCCCAGCGCGAAACCTGTCACCAAGGTCAGTACCGCGTGTTTCGGATAAGCCAATGCGAATAGCATGATAAACAAGGTAATTGAATCAAGACTGACCCAAAAATAAGCGGTTGCTGAGACAGGAATAATACTGAATAAAATCAGGGAAGTTCTGGCAATCGGGTCTGGAAAGCGCGAAATCACCAGTTTTATAAACAGCCAAGTGAATGCCACGGAAAACATAAAATGAAACAAGAAAAATGCCGTCTGACTTTGCGCCCCGATTAACCACGCCATAAACGGCCCTAACCAGCTCCAAAACATAAAATGCTGATCAGGATGAGTAAAGGGATTCACAAAGGGATTTTCTGCGATAGAGCGCGACATATCCAGATTGGGAATGCGCCAAATCCCTGTTTTAAATAGCGAAATACTGAATAAAACCAGAATAAACTTCCACAGTGGCGATTCAAAAATAAATAATTCTACCTTATCAAGAACTTTCATGAATAATTCCATCCTTTGGAAAATCTTTGCGTTGTTTGATCTCTATCAATTTCCCGCTAAACCAGCATCCATTGCAGCGGAAATGAGTTGAGGTCACTATTTGACCTGCGATGTCAGATAGTATGGCGCAAGTTCATGAGAGTACCGTAGCATTAAATTTCATTAATTTTTTTCATATTTTATAAGAGGTTAGCAGCATTTCTACAGGAGTTGCTGAGCATAACGGAAAAGTTCAATCCCCTAAAATGCAAAAATCCCCCCGCATTTGCACACGGGGGGATTTTTTACAACTTATAATTTATTCGCCATCATCATCCGTATCATCAAAATCCGATAAATCAGGCTCTGCGACAATCGGTTTTTGGGGTGGCACATATCTGTTTTGTAAATATTCTTCCCCAACCACAATCTTGCCGCTTTCGCGACGCAAACGCCGACGTTCCAAGTGATACGCCAAGCCCGTGCCTGCGGGAATTAAACGCCCCACAATCACGTTTTCTTTGAGACCGCGCAAATCGTCCCAACGCCCATTCACTGAAGCTTCGGTTAAAACGCGCGTGGTTTCTTGGAAAGAAGCCGCCGAGATGAAAGAATCAGTCGCTAATGAAGCCTTGGTAATCCCTAATAACACGGGTTCCCACACTGCCACCATTTGCGAAGGTTTGCCTTCATCCGCATTTCTCAGATTGTTTTGGAAAATATTTTCATTTTCTTCCAAAGCGCGAGAACGTTCAACCTGTTCGCCACGCAACAAGCGCGTATCGCCAGAATCTAACACATTCACTTTACGCAACATTTGGCGCACGATCACTTCAATGTGCTTGTCGTTAATCTTCACGCCTTGCAGACGGTAAACTTCTTGCACTTCATTGACGATATAGTTTGCCAAAGCACTCACGCCCAACAAGCGCAAAATGTCGTGGGGATTGGGCGCGCCGTCAACGATAACTTCGCCGCGTTCAACATGATCCCCTTCAAACACTTCAACATGCCGCCATTTTGGAATCGCGATTTCATCTTGATTCCCTGCCTTGTCAGTAATAATCAGGCGTTGCTTCGTTTTGGTGTCTTTCCCAAAACTAATCGTGCCGTTACATTCTGCCAAAATCGCAGGTTCTTTCGGAGTACGTGCTTCAAACAAGTCCGCAACGCGGGGCAAGCCCCCTGTAATATCGCGGGTCTTTAAAGATTCCATTGGTAAACGCGCAATTACGCCGCCGACTTCCACGCCTTGACCATCTTCCACGTTAATAATTGCACGCGGTGGCAAAGAATACACCGCAGGTAATTCCGTGCCTGCAATGTTTAAATCCCGTCCAAAGGCATCAATCAGTTTAATCGTGGGACGTAAATCCTTCGCATTTTGAGGACGTTGTTTCGGGTCAGTCACGATCATGCTTTGCAAGCCCGTGACTTCGTCAACTTCGCGTTTAACCGTAATCCCTTCCAACACGTCTACGAAGGCAATCTTACCTGCCACTTCAGTGACGAC
>JBDLSS010000016.1:0-3703 GCA_039799345.1 Pseudomonadota bacterium | reverse complement strand
ATCACGGCAACGTCATAAGGGGTCGTTTGGAAGCTGTTGTCTTCATCACGTGCACCTAAAACCCAGTCACGGACTGCGTCGTTAGCAATGTGGTGACCTAAGGATTGAGAAACCCCACGGAAACCTTCGCAACGCACGGGAACAACAGGCTTGGATAATTCTTTGCCTTTTTTCTTGGCAATCGCTTCAATATCATCCCCAATCAAACCGATTGGGCATTCTGATTGAATCGTGATCCCTTTGTTTAAGGGGAATAATAAATCGATTTCGCTGATTAACTTATCTAACTTCTTGTCACCGCCGAAAACGATGTCTTTTTCTTGGAAGTCAGAGGTAAAGTTCATCGTGCCGTAGGTGTTCACACCCGTGGTTCCGACGTAATAGTTACGGCGACCTGCACGAGAGTATTGTCCGCAACCCACAGGACCATGAGAAATATGGATCATGTCCTTAATAGGACCCCATACCACGCCTTTAGAGCCTGCATAAGCACATCCCCGAATGGTCATCACACCAGGTAAGGATTTCTTATTGGAGGTAATGCACTTATTGGATTTTTCCAAGCTAGGATCGTTGACAGCAAGGTGTTTGCTACGATCTTTTTTAGCTTGTTCAGGATAAACCTCAAGCACTTCTTGGATAAGGGCTTCGGTTTGTTCACGAGTCATAACTGTCATAATCTGTCTCCGTTACTATCCGTCGCCACCCATCTGTGGACGCACGGTACAAGTGTGGACATCGGGGGTGAGGTTGCTGGCTGAAAAGTCAGCAACCTCAAATCTCTAATTAAGCTTCGGACGCAGTTTTACCTACGATGGATTCATCTTCTTGATCCATGATTCCGAATTCCATCAAGAGTTCTTCCAATTCATCCATGGTTAATGGAGCAGGAATCACGAACTTCTTGTTGTCAATGATTTTGTGTGCAAGGCTACGATATTCATCAGCTTGTTTGTGCGTAGGATCGTATTCGATTACGGTCATACGACGAATTTCAGCATGTTGTACCATGTTGTCGCGGGGAACGAAGTGAATCATTTGCGTGCCGAGTTTGGCAGCTAAAGCTTCAATGAGTTCATCTTCACGGTCGGTGTTACGGCTGTTACAGATTAAGCCAGCTAAACGCACGCCGCCAGAATTTGCATATTTAACAATCCCTTTAGAGATGTTATTTGCTGCGTACATAGCCATCATTTCGCCAGAGCACACAATGTAAATTTCTTGTGCTTTGTTTTCACGAATAGGCATTGCGAAACCGCCGCAAACCACGTCACCTAACACGTCATAGAATACGAAATCTAAGTCTTCTTCGTATGCGCCTTCTTCTTCTAAGAAGTTGATAGCGGTGATAACACCACGACCTGCACAACCAACACCGGGTTCAGGACCACCAGATTCTACGCACTTGATGCCTCTGTAACCTGAAGACAATACGTCTTCCAGTTCTAAATCTTCCACAGTACCTGCTTCAGCAGCTAACTGCATTACGCTGGTTTGAGCCTTTGCGTGAAGGATTAAACGGGTGGAGTCAGCCTTAGGATCGCAGCCAACAATCATTACTTTTTTGCCAGCTTCAGCTAAAGCAGCTACCAAATTTTGGGTGGTGGTGGATTTACCAATGCCACCTTTACCGTAAATAGCACATTGACGTAATGCCATTTTCTTTTCTCCTAGCAGTATGAGAATGAAATCTTAGTGTGTCGCATATACATAATGGCAATTAGTGTGCCATCACGAAAAATATTTTTAACTTATTGATTTTAATATAAATACACCATGTTAGTTTAGTAAATTTACAGGTAATTTTTGCGACAAAGCCAAATGTTGTATGTAGCATTAATTACAAAATACAACAACCAACATAAGGGTATTAATTTTGAGGTAGGAAATCCTACAATTTGTCGTTTGCGACAGCAGAAATAAGTTGTCGTCAAGCTAACATTTGATTTTATCTACTTGTTAATTAAGGAAATTATATTTTATGTTCTGTTTTTAACTGAAAGCGCAAAACTAAGGGCGATTTGACTCACAGGCAGGGCTTAAGTATTTAATACGCTTGTTATATAGGGTTATCGAGCTTTCATCAGGGAAAAATCGCTTATAATAAGCCTCACTCCTAATCTTCATGTCGTAACCTTAAGAGGACAGCATAATGGTCGAATATGATAACAAGTCATGGCTAAAGCTATTTTTAACCTTGGAAGGCTCAGTGCTGCCCAGCATCATGCCGCGTATTCTGATTTGTGGTGTATTTGCCGCCGCAATTCAGGCGATTCACTTGTGGGTGACACCGTTAAATAATGTGGTCGCAACCCCCTGGCAATTGGTGGGCTTGGCTTTGGGCTTATTATTAGTATTTCGTACCAATACCGCTTATGAACGTTATTGGGAAGGACGGCGGATGTGGGGTGCCGTGGTCAATAGCACCCGCAATTTTACCGTGGCGACCTTGTCGTATTTAGACGCAACCCACCCTGACACACCCGCGATTCAACAACGACTGATTAAATTAGCTGCCGCCTATCCCGCCCTAATGAAACAACGTTTACGTGATGAGAAAAATTTGGAGGAAGTCGCGCACTTAATCACGGAAAGCGACAAAGCGGTATTAGACACCGCCAGTAATTTACCGCTAACTTTAGAAATCCTCATCGCCCGCACTTTGCACCAAGCCCAACAAAAGAATCTGTTTACCCCCCCTCAAATACGGATATGGGACTTAAGCCTTGTGGAGTTAATCAATGCCTTGGGTGCTTGTGAACGTATTAAAAACACGCCCTTGCCGATTGCTTATGTGCTGCATTTAAAACGCTTTTTATACATTTTTTGCCTAAGTTTACCCTTTCCTTTAGCCAGCAGTTTTGGGTGGTGGAGCGTGTTGATTGTGATGTTGTTTGGTTATGCGTTCATTGGGATTGAAGAAATTGGAGTGGAAATTGAAGACCCGTTTGGCACCGACCCCAATGATTTACCCTTAGATAAAATCTGCCAGACAATTCAAAGCACCTTGCTCGACACTCTCAACAAGCACACGGTATAAGCCTGTGTTCGATCCCACACAATTATTACAAACCCTGCAAGAATTACCGCCTTGTCGCCGCTATTGGGTGGCATACAGTGGCGGTTTGGATTCACATGTGTTGTTACACGCGCTGGCAAAATTGCGCACGCATTGCACAGCACACTTACACGCAGTTCATATTCACCACGGTTTAAATCCGCGCGCCGATGAATGGGCGAAGCATTGCCAGCAAGTTTGTGCAGATTTAGGCATTCCATCCACCGTACACGCAATCCACATTCCCCGAAATACAGGGGCAAGTTTAGAAGCTCTTGCCCGTGATGCCCGATATGCAGCTTTAAAAAGTATTATCGGTGAAGGCGAAGTTTGTTTTACCGCGCATCATGGCGATGACCAAGCAGAAACGGTATTGCTCCAATTATTTCGAGGTGCGGGCGTGGCGGGTTTGTCAGCAATGCCTCGTTCTGCACCCTTGGGCAATGGTTGGCAAGTGCGTCCCTTATTGAATTATTCCCGCACCCAATTGCAACACTACGCCACAACTCAACAACTGCACTGGATTGAAGACGACAGCAATCTTGACCTGCGTTTTGACCGCAACTTTTTAAGACATGCCGTGTTACCCATTTTGCGGCAACGCTGGGGCAGTCTTTCCCCTACATTACAACGGGTTGCGCAGCA
>JBDLSS010000015.1:0-2766 GCA_039799345.1 Pseudomonadota bacterium | reverse complement strand
TATTCAAATGATTGAGGATATTACCGAGCGCAAACGCGCACGACTCAAACAACGAATTGCCACCAAAGTTTTTGAAACTACCACCGACGGCATCATGATTACCAATGCTGAAGGGCGCATTATCGATGTTAATCAATCATTTTTACTCGCGACGGGTTATAGCTATAACGAAGTTTTAGATAAAAATCCGCGATTTTTAAAATCAGGTCATTATGAAACTGGCTTTTATACCCATATTTGGGAAACGACCCGAGAAACAGGACGTTGGTGCGGTGAAATTTGTAACCAACGTAAAAATGGCGAAAGCTACAACGTTTGGCTATCGATGAGTGCAGTGCGTGGCGAGCATCATGAAATTGTTTATTATGTAGCCGTTTATTCAGACATCAGTGCCCTGCATCCCGACGATGAACGGATGCGCTTACTAACTCATTATGATACCTTAACAGAATTACCTAACCGATTGTTATTTCATGAATATATGAGTCGCAGTTGCCACCAAGATGAAAAATTTGCGGTGTTATATCTCGATTTAGAAGATTTTAAATCTGTGAACGAATTGTTGGGATTTGATGCAGGTGATGAATGTTTACGTGAAGTTGCCAAACGTCTACACAATTGTCTATCTGAAGGTGATCATTTATCGCGACTAGAAAGCGATGAATTCATGATTTTACTGGGCAATGTGCATCAAGATTATGATATTCGCCTGTTGGCTGAAAAAATCTTCATGAGCTTGGCAACTCCCATTGTCAGTAATGGGCACGCACTGCAATTGGATTGCAATATTGGGATTAGTCTGTATCCAAATCAAAATTGTGAAGATAAAACGCCCGACGAACGTGTTGGGATTTTGCTGCAACAAGCCGATGTTGCCCTCTTCCTCGCTAAAGAAGCGGGTAAAAATGCCTATCACATTTTTTCCGACATCACGTTGAGTGCATAAGCAACTGAATACGCTAATTTTGCATGACTATTATGAATCAGCAGATGGCGGCGGTAAATTATGCAGCGTGCTTGCACAGCAGTTGCCTGCACACTTGGGATATGGGTTTGCCCGTCTGCCCCATCCCTTTGTGCAAGGCAGTGCGCCCCACGAGCACGATTTAAAACAAGGCAGTGCGATTCCGTTGTGGCGACAATTTAAATTAGCCCGCGCTTTTCAGCAGCGCACGCAGTTTATCAAAAATTACGACACGGTTATTTATAGTGGGTTTTATACACCCCTTGCGGTGCAACAACATTGCCACGGCTATAATTTGTATTACTGCCACACCCCGCCACGCTTCATTTATGACCAGCGCGATTTTTATCTGCAACAGCTGCCGCGTGTTTTGCGCCCTGCGCTGCAAGCATTTATTGATTATTTACAACCACGTTATGAAACAGCGGTGGCACAGATGGATGAAATCGTCACCAATTCCGAAAACGTGCAGCGCAGAATCCAAAAATTTTTGGGGAAAACCGCGAGCGTGGTTTATCCGCCCTGCGACACCCAGCATTTTGTCTGGCAAAGGCAAGGGGATTATTACTTGTCTACGGCACGGCTCGATCCTTTAAAACGGGTTGAGAGCATTGTTCAAGCTTTCCTCAACTTGCCTGATAAGCAGTTGATCGTGGCATCGGGTGGGGCACAACTAGGCTATTTGAAAAAATTGGCAGCAAATGCACCCAATATTCAGTTTACAGGCTGGCTTTCGGAACAAGCTTTGCATAATTTAGTGGGCAACGCGCTGGCTGTGCTGTATGTGGCAAAGGATGAAGATTTTGGCATGTCGCCTGTGGAAGCGATGGCGGCGGGTAAACCTGTGATTGGGGTGGCGGAAGGCGGTTTATTGGAAACGATTTTGCCTGAACAGACAGGTTTATTATTACCGCCTGATTTTACGCCCCAACATCTTGCTGAGACCGTGCTGCAATTAACCCCCGCACGAGCATTGGCAATGCGGGAAGCTTGTTTTTTGCGGGCGCAAGCCTTTAATACGCCCCGTTTTGTGGAACAAATGCGTGCTTTACTGCTCAGCAATTAGGGACGTGCTCCATCAGATTAAAATTAGCCTTCACCCCGATGAGAGTATCAAAATCGCTTTTAACTGCGCCCTCACCCACAGAAAGGGGCTAAACATAAAAGATTCTTGTTTTTAAGTCCCTTTTAGGGGCTGGTTTCAATCTATGAAAGTTGGGTCACAGTCAACACAACGATATGGCTTATTTGAGCGTCAATGACATATAAAATATTTTAGAATCAAATAAATAAATTATTTTCATAGCAAACAAAGTTAATTTAAAGCTGTTTTAGCACAAAGATATTCACAAATCTAACACGTATCCCTGATAGAATGGCTCAATAACAGGGAAACGGCTTAGCAATTTAAATAACGCGACCCTAGTGTTTTGCCCCGTACGATCTTGTGATTTGTAGGAATGACTCATGCCTGTGCTCGACATCGCCTTACTGAATGCTGTGAAACAACTTGCCCGTGTGGCAGGAAAAGAGATTTTAAAAGTCTATGCTTCCGCTTTTGAAGTCACGCAGAAAGCCGATGATTCCCCCTTAACCCAAGCCGATATGGCAGCTCACCGCACGATTGTTGCAGGTTTGCAGCAGCTGACCCCTGAAATTCCTATTCTCTCCGAAGAATCCACCACAATTCCTTATGCCGAACGCCAACAATGGCAAACTTATTGGTTGGTTGATCCTTTGGATGGGACACGCGAGTTTGTGAAACGCAATGGTGAATTCACCGTCAATATCGCATTGATTCA
>JBDLSS010000014.1:0-4674 GCA_039799345.1 Pseudomonadota bacterium | reverse complement strand
AGCAGGATTCAAACAATGCTCGCACAAGCGGGGCAAATACATCATGAAAGTATTTTCAAACTGCCCGTACATTTCCTTTTGAACTTGGTCAAAGTTCTGATCGAGGCTGCGCTTGCTGAATTCCGTGCCGAGAATTTCTTCCCAATTCGGGCCGCCTTCAATTTTTTCCATGCGCTCGCCCGTGATTAACGAGCGTGGGCGGGCGGTGGGCATTGCGGTCATTTCGGGCGAGTTTTGCAAATGCGCGTAGTCGAAATCAAAAGGTTCGTAATAATCATCAATTTCGGGCATGTTGGGATTGGCGAACACATTGGCTAATACTTGTAACTTGCCGCCGCTGCGTGGTTGCAATTTGCCATTTGCCTTGCGTTCCCAGCCGCCTTTGTATTTGTCTTGATCTTCCCATTGTTTGGGATAACCCACGCCGGGCTTGGTTTCGACATTGTTAAACCATGCGTATTCCACGCCTTCGCGGGAAGTCCACACATTTTTGCAGGTGACAGAACAAGTGTGACAGCCGATACACTTGTCTAAATTCAGCACCATGCCAATTTGGGCACGTATTTTCATTATTCTCTCCTTAGGCTTGGGCGACAGGCGTATCTAGCCAGTCCACTTTGCTGAGTTTACGCACAATCACGAATTCGTCGCGGTTTGAGCCGACAGTGCCGTAATAATTAAAACCATAACTTTGTTGAGCATACGCGCCAATCATGTGCGTGGGTTTGGGACAAGTGCGGGTCACGGAATTGTGAATGCCGCCGCGCGTTTTGGTAATTTCACTGGCAGGCACGTTGACGATTTTTTCTTGTGCGTGATACATCATCACCATGCCTTCGGGCACGCGCTGACTGACCACGGCACGCGCCACCAATGCGCCGTTCAAATTGAACGCTTCAATCCAATCGTTGTCTTCAATCCCGACTTTTTTGGCATCGGTTTCACTCATCCACACACAAGGCCCACCGCGCGACAAAGTCAACATCAGCAAGTTGTCGGTGTAAGTGCTATGAATTCCCCATTTTTGATGCGGGGTAATAAAGTTCAGCACCACTTCACCATTGCCGTTACTGCGTTGATTTAACAGCGGCGCAATGGTTTTGGTATCAATTGGCGGTTTGTAAACACATAAACTTTCGCCAAAGCCCAACATCCACAAGTGATCTTGATAAAACTGTTGACGACCGGTCAGGGTGCGCCACGGAATCATTTCATGCACATTGGTATAACCTGCGTTATAACTGACATGTTCCGATTCCAGCCCGCTCCACGTCGGCGAAGAAATAATTTTGCGCGGCTGGGCTTGCACGTCCCGATAACGAATCTTGTCATCTTCACGCGGCAAAGCGAGATGGGTATGATCGCGCCCCGTGATTTTGCTCAACGCCGCCCACGCCTTCATTGCCACTTGACCATTGGTTTCTGGGGCGAGCATTAACACCACTTCGCAAGCGTCAATATCGCTTTCAATGCGTGGCAAACCTTTGCTTACGCCCTCTTCCGTGACGCGATAATTCAGGTCACGCAATTGTTCAACTTCGCTTTGCGTGTTCCAACTGATGCCCTTGCCGCCATTACCAAGCTTGTCTAACAAAGGCCCTAAGGCAGTGAATTTCTTATAAGTGTTGGGATAATCGCGTTCCACCACCACCATATTCGGCAAGGTTTTATTCGGAATTGGTTCGCATTCGCCTTTTTTCCAATCTTTCACTCCCACCGCTTGCCCCAATTCTGAAGGGGTGTCGTGTAAAGTCGGGACTAAAACTAAATCTTTTTCAACGCCTAAATGTCCGACGCTCAATTCGGAAAACTTGCGGGCAATGCCTTTGTAAATATCCCAATCGCTGCGACTTTCCCAAGCGGGATCGACGGCTTTGGACAAGGGATGGATAAAGGGGTGCATGTCGGAAGTGTTTAAATCGTTCTTTTCGTACCAAGTCGCGGTGGGCAGCACCACATCGGAATACATGCAGGTGGTGGACATGCGGAAATCCAGCGTCACCAATAAATCGAGTTTGCCTTCCGCGCCTTGTTCATGCCAGACCACTTCTTCAGGTTTGGGCGCACCCATTTCTCCCAAATCTTTACCCTGCACCCCGTGAGTCGTGCCGAGTAAATATTTCAAGAAATATTCATGCCCTTTGCCACTAGAACCCAACAAATTAGAACGCCACACGAATAAGTTGCGCGGGAAATTCACGGGATTGTCGGGGTCTTCGCAAGCGAACGCGAGTTTGCCTGATTTCAGATTTTCCACCGCATAATCGACTGGCGATTGTCCCGCAGCAGCGGCGGCTTTGGTCAATTCCAAAGGATTTACATTTAATTGCGGCGCGGAAGGCAACCAACCCATACGCTCAGCCCGCACGTTGTAATCTAGCAGCGAACCACTCCACGCGGTTTTATCTGCCAGCGGGGACAAAATTTCACGCACATCGAGTTTTTCATGTCGCCATTGGCTGGTGTGGTTGTAGAAAAATGATGTGCCATTCATGTGGCGCGGCGGACGATGCCAATCTAAAGCGAAGGCTAACGCCGTCCAACCCGTTTGTGGACGTAATTTTTCCTGTCCCACGTAATGCGACCAGCCGCCGCCCGATTGTCCGATACAACCGCACATCATCAATAAATTGATAATGCCGCGATAGTTCATGTCCATGTGATACCAGTGATTCAAGCCCGCGCCTAAAATTACCATGGATTTGCCGTGGGTTTTATGCGCGTTTTCTGCAAATTGGCGGGCGACGGTAATCACATGTTCACGCTTTACGCCCGTAATGCGTTCTTGCCAAGCGGGGGTATAAGGTTGATCGTCATCAAATGATTTCGCGACATTTTCACCGCCTAAACCACGATCAATCCCGTAATTTGCCACCAATAAATCGAACACTGTGACCACATAAGCATCACTGCCGTCCGCTAATTGAATACGACGTGCGGGCACATTGCGTTCTAAAATTTCAGCGTGTTCGGTATGGGTAAAATGCGGATGGTTTAAATTGCCAAAATAAGGGAATTCGACCGACACCACTTGGTCAGCATTTTCAATCAAGCTCAAACGCGCTTTAATGTCGCTGCCGTCTGCGCTGTCCGTCGCTTGAATATTCCACTTGCCATCTTCGCCCCAACGGAAACCAATCGAGCCATTGGGCACGACCATTTCATTGGTATTTTCATTAATAACAAGGGTTTTCCATTCAGGATTATTGCTTTGTTGCAAATTGTCGCTGAGATCGGAAGCACGTAAAAAACGATCCGCAACGAAGGCATTGCCGCGCGTTTTCAACATCACCAAATGTGGCATGTCGGTGGTTTTGCGACAATATTCGGTGAAATATTCGCTGGGATTGTCTAAATGGAGTTCTTTCAACACCACATGCCCAAACGCCATCGCTAAGGCGGCATCTGTGCCCTGTTTGGGCGCAAGCCATAAGTCGGCAAATTTGGCGGCTTCGCTGTAATCTGGCGTAATCACGACGCTTTTCGCGCCTTTGTAACGCACTTCGGTATAAAAATGTGCGTCAGGGGTGCGGGTTTGGGGCACGTTTGAACCCCAGAGCATTAAAAAAGTCGAGTTGTACCAATCGGCAGATTCGGGCACGTCGGTTTGTTCGCCCCAAGTTTGCGGCGAGCTGGGGGGTAAATCGCAATACCAATCGTAGAAGCTCAGGCAAGTGCCACCAATCAAGGATAAATAACGTGAGCCTGCGGCATAAGACACCATCGACATCGCAGGAATCGGTGAGAAGCCATTGATGCGGTCGGGGCCATATTTTTTAGCGGTGTAAATGTTGGCAGCGGCAACTAATTCATTGGCTTCTTCCCAATCCACCCGAATAAAACCGCCTAAACCCCGTTTCGTTTTGTAAGCTTTAGATTTGACAGGGTTTTCAACAATGCTTTCCCATGCGTCCACAGGCGATAAGCTTTTGCGGGCTTCGCGCCATAATTCGAGTAAGGGTTTACGCATCATGGGGTATTTTAAGCGGTTCGCGCTGTATAAATACCAAGAATAACTTGCACCGCGTTGGCAGCCGCGCGGTTCATGATTGGGTAAATCGGGGCGGGTGCGCGGGTAATCGGTTTGTTGGGTTTCCCAAGTGACCAAGCCATTTTTGACGTAAATCTTCCAACTGCATGACCCTGTGCAGTTCACCCCATGGGTGGAGCGCACAATGTTGTCGTATTGCCAGCGGCTACGATAGGCATTTTCCCAGCCGCGATCTTCATTGACGACCGCGCCGTGTCCATCCGCAAAAGTGGATTTCACTTTGTTAAAAAACTGTAA
Organism: Pseudomonadota bacterium; assembly: GCA_039799345.1. GTDB lineage: Bacteria > Pseudomonadota > Gammaproteobacteria > Beggiatoales > Beggiatoaceae > JAQTYU01. The sequence goes on along the minus strand of JBDLSS010000014.1, from coordinate 386 downwards.
TCTGTCTAGGAAGTGACTCATGATGTGTTTTTTCAACCTATCCCCGCTTTACAACACGGGTGTCAAGATGTGTGATGAATAGAACGCTGTGTTTAATCGTGTGTGGTTATTTTTTTACTGCGCCAACCCCTCTTTAAGCGGGTTGGGTTCAGTTCGTAGGGTATATAAGGCGTAGCCGCCATACACCTTGCGATTTGAAACCCTATGCCGTTAAAGGTGTATGGCGGCTACGCCTTATACACCCTACATTTGCTTTAGGGACTTTTTCAAAATGAAACCTCTAGCAAGAAACTTCAGCCCCATCGCGGTAATACCACCACCACGTCACTCCGATGCAAGAGATGTAATACACAATGAAACAATACAATGCAGCCTCAGGACCGCCC
>JBDLSS010000013.1:0-3399 GCA_039799345.1 Pseudomonadota bacterium | reverse complement strand
TGGGCGGGCGGTAAAGTTGTCACAATTTGGGGCACAAATTTTTGAGGCTTAGACACAGCTTTGGGCGGTTTGGCGGCATAATTCACAGGCGGCGTTTGCAATAGCCACGTAGGGCAGGCTTCGCGATATTGGGCTTGTTCGGCAAAACTGGCTTGTGGAAAACGGCTAAGGTTTCGGGCACAACGTTGTTCTCGTGCATGTTTAACTTGTTGTACATATTGCTGTAATCCTGCCTGTTGCTGATGCAGCGCGACATAATGGTTTAATGCGGTTAAATCTCCGAATTGAATTAAACGCGGCACGGTGTAGGCATGGTCAAGCTGTGCCGTTCTCGTGGGTTCAAGTTCGAGGCTGTTGGCGGTGGTGAGGGGCAATTGGTGCGTACAGGCAGTCAAATAGAAACAGCCTAAAATCCCAAGGTGGCGCGTGTTCAAATCGGATACTCTGAAAATAACCAAGCTGGGATTTTACGTGATTTCTGGGGATTTAAAAATCTTAACTGCGCCCCCAAGCTCCTAGGGCAGGTCATCAATTAGGTTTTAACAGAAATGGGCACACAAAACAGTTTTGTAGCCACGCCAGCGGCCGGGCGATTTTATGCCCAATTGGAGTTCACTCAATTACAACGGACACGCAAGCACGTTAGACCAAAGAGTTCTGCATAATCGTTATGAAAAGGGCTATGAACTGCAAAGCAGTATTATCTTGGGCGTAGTTGCCCAAAATAGAATTTGGAAGAACTAACAGAACGTGTCAAGGCTATTGAGAATCAAGGCTTTTCAAAGCCACGGGTGCATGTTGTTGATAGAGAAGGTGATGCAGTCGCGTGGTTACGAGCCATCGGAGAAAGTCATTGGCTGGTATCTTGTCGACAAATTCAGGTGGGACAATAATCAACTTATAATTTTAGTAAAGTCTTCATGAAAAATTTAAGCCCCTATACTGAAAACCGTCATCAGGCTATGCTAATGTATTAACTTGCTCTCAAGTTTGTAAAAGGGAGAAGCAACATAGTTAAGTTTAATTCTAAACAATTAAATTTCTAACATATTAAAAAATAAGGAATTTATTATGTCACAATGGTATATGTTGACACTGGTGGGAAAAGATCAGCTCGGTATTGTCGCCAAAGTCACCACGGCTTTGTATAAAAGCGGCTGCAATTTGGGTGAAGCTTCGATGTTGCGCCTTGGTGGCAATTTCAGCATTATGCTGATGGTGAGCTATGATAATGATAAAAAACAACTTTATGTATTATTAGAAGATGTTGTACGTGAATTAAATCTGCACTTGCACATTGATGCCATCGAAGGACATTTACATCAGCATCGCGATCCTGAAGTGCGGATCACTGTGCATGGTGCAGACCGGGCGGGTATCGTGGCGCAAGTCACCAGTGTATTGACTGAAGCGGGTTTAAATATTTTAGATTTAGAGTCTGATGTGGGCGGTAATACCGATAATCCCTTTTATATCATGCATATCGAAGGGATTGCTACTCAAGGCATCGCACTGTTATCACATGCCTTGCAGCAATTATTAGCAATGCAACACCCTGATTTAAAAGTGCAACTCGAACCTATTGAAACTTTGGTGATGTAATGAGTTTGCTCGAAATTTTGACTTATCCAGACCCGCGTTTAAAAACCATTTCTGCTCCCGTCACCGAATTTGATGCCAAATTGCAGGCATTTTTAATTGATTTGGAAAATACCATGCGTGCAGGACCTGGCGGTGTGGGTATTGCCGCGCCCCAAGTGGGATGTTTTCAACGCATTGTTTTATTAGATGTTTCCAGCAAGCCAAAAATTAAACATCATGGTAATTTGGTATTAATCAATCCTGAAATCACCCAATGGGAAGGCTTTGAAATTGGACGAGAAGGTTGTATGTCTGTTCCTGATTACACGGGAAACGTGATTCGTGCACAATATTTGCACCTAATGGCGCAAGATCAGCACGGCGTGCAACATGAATATGATATGGAAGGCTTTGAAGCCCGTGCGATACAACATGAACTCGATCATTTGGACGGCTTACTATTTATTGATCGTTTGGTGAGCCGTCGTCATGATTTATTCCGCCGCAAGGTTTATGTTTAAATCCAGACCCAACCTCATCTGTCGAGTGAGAAAGCCATCGACAGATAGAAGTTAATAGCTTGCCTCTCCGTAAACGAAGAGCTTACCAAAAATAATAAGATGCTAACGCGTGTTGGCACAATTGAACTATTACCCTGAAGGGCGAGGTTTCGGACCATAAAGGAAATTGGATGAATGTATGGGGCGGTTTAGGATTTTTATGTATTTTAGTGGTGTTTTATGCTTTGCTGCGTGCCTGTGCACGCGCTAATTACACTAACTGGGGACACACTTGGCTCAATTATTTGGACGGTTTAAACCGTATTTTATGCCAAAAATACCACCGCTTACGCTACACCGCCTTAAGTTTGCCAAAAACAGGTGCGGCGATTGTGGTTGCCAATCACGTTTCAGGACTTGATCCTTTTTTATTAGTGGCTGCAACCCGTCGCCCACTGCGTTTCCTCATTGCCAAGGAAATTTATGATATTAAGTTCATCAATTTCCTGTTTCGTGCTTTAGGCTGCATTCCTGTGGATCGTACAGGTCGTCCAGAAAATGCACTGCGGGCTGCCATGCGAGCCTTGCAAATGGGAGAAGTTATTGCCCTATTTCCCCAAGGGGGTATTGTCACCCCTAGCGAATTACCGCATAAATTAAAACGTGGCAGTTTATGGCTGGCGCATCATACTCAAACCCCTGTTTATCCTGTTCATATTTCTGGAGTGAAAGCGGTGGGCGAAGTAATTCAGGGAATTATTCAGCGCAGTGACGCACGTTTAGTGACTTATCCCAGTTGTAATTACACAATGGAAGCGGAAAGTTTGGAGGAGTTGCAACGGATTTTAGAAGGTTTAGTGATGACAGAGCCACCGAATTTACCTTAAATAGCAATATCCTATTTCTAAAAGCCTTGGTATCCAATCTGAATTAAAGCGTTTTCAGAATGTCGGAGTTAATGCTGCTTAATTCGTAGAATCCTGTGAATCCTGATTCAGACAATAAACACGCTAACATCCTATTTTTAAGCACGTTGCCGTACAGCTTCGTACAAACAAATTCCTGTCGCCACTGAAACATTCAGACTTTCAACCGTCCCAAACATCGGAATTCTGACTAAACTATCGCAGGCTTCTTGGGTTAAACGGCGCAATCCTGTGCCTTCCGTACCCATCACAATCGCCAATGCCCCCGTGAGTTTTACTGAATATAAATCTTGCTCAGTCTCACCCGTGGTGCCGACTAACCACACGCCCTGTTCTTTTAAAAACTTTAAAGTGCGGGCTAAATTCGTGACTTGAATTACAGGCAACTTTTC
>JBDLSS010000012.1:0-11718 GCA_039799345.1 Pseudomonadota bacterium | reverse complement strand
TGGCAAAGTCAGTTTAGATGCCGTGAATGGCGTAATCAGTTTTGTGCCCGATGCGGCTGTCACCCATGCGGGTGGCGTGGCAAGTTTCAATTATACAATTGCAGATGACACGGGTAGCACGGCGCAAGGCGTGGTGAATTTTAATTTCGCACCAAATCAAGCCCCCGTGGTCAGTTTATCCAATGCTTCAGCTTTGAACTATAAGTTGGGCGATGCGGCGATCACCGTCGATTCTGCCGCTCGCGTCAGTGATGTGGATACCGCTATTTTCAACCAAGGTGCGCTTAAAATCAGCGTGCGCAATCCTTTGTCAGGCGACACTTTAGAAGTCCACAATACCTCAGGAATTAGTACGCTAAACCCCAGTGGCGGCGCGTTGGTATTCAATGGCAAAACGATTGGGAACTTTAGCAGTACGGGCGGTGAATTATCAGTTCAGTTAAACGAAAATGCGGATATTTCCGCCACTACAGCCTTATTACAAGCGGTGACTTACAAAAATACCACGGCGGATAATTCTGCATTTACCCTGCCTACAGGTATTCGCACGCTGGATATAAGTGTGAGTGATGGCGCGGGTGGGGTCAGTGCGGTGGTCAGTCGTGATATTAATATCGAATCCACCAGCAAACCGCCGACTGCCGTGGCTGACAGCCTGAGCAAGTCTTTTGGAATAGTCACTTCAATTTCTGCCACAGAATTATTAGCCAATGATGTGAATCCTAATCCCAGCCAATTATTAACGCTAAGCAATGTGAGCAATCCCAGCGCAGGGGTCAATGCGCGTTTGGTTAATAATGAAGTACAATTATTTATCGACGCACTCAGTGGCAGCAACGAAGCGCATTTTGATTACAGTATTGTCAATAACAGTGGTCAAAGTTCTACGGCAAGCGTTACCATCAAAGCCGATAATGTGGTGCTTGGCACGCCAAATGCTGATACTCTTACCGACTACAACAAAACTAATTTTACTGTTGTCGAAGGTTTAGAAGGAGATGATAGCTTTGGAATGAGCAAGGGTGCAGCTAAGTTATTTGGCGGCGCGGACAATGACAGTTTTAATTTTGACCCCAGCTCTTCCGCAGGATTAAGCATTGATGGCGGCACGGGCACAGATACCTTAAGCCTGAATAATCTCACTGGGAAAACCCTTGACCTCACTCAAAATGCTAACCTTTCGAGTGATCAGCAATACACACTGCGCAATATTGACGTGATTAATATTGCGACCAGTTCTACAGGGAATAATACCTTGCGTTTGGGTCTCAGTGATGTATTGAATATCACCGATAATAAGAGTTTAACCGTCGAAGGCAATACAGGCAGTGTGGTGATTTCTCCCGGACAAGGCTGGATTAATCAAGGGGCAACTGGGGCTTATACCCGTTATAGTGCAGGTGGGGCAGAGTTGCTTGTCAGTAACGAGATTAATGCGCAGTTTATTAGTTGAAGCGTTTGTTTAAAAAAGCCCCATCTCCGAGGAGAGTCCCAAAGTTGCTTTAAAGAAAGCCCCCAACCCCCTAAAGGGGGCTAAAGATAAAGATTAAAGCGGTTTTAAGTTCCCTTTAGGGAATTTAGGGGCTTGTTTTAACGCAATACAGTAGTAGGGTGGAATAGCGTAGCGTATTCCACCGTGAAACACGATGGTTCTAGGTATATGTCTCAAAGCGTGCATAACAATATGTTTTTACTTGTGCCCAAGTGCCACTTTTACTTGTTCCCAAGCGTTGCTTGGAATACATCTTTGGATGCGTTGCATCCTGTATAAATACAGACCGCAACGCGGTCAAGACGGCATTGTGGCACTTGGGAACGAGGAAAAGCCCTCATCTCCGAGGAAGCCCCAAAGTCGCTTTAAAGAAAGCCCCCAACCCCTGAAGGGGGCTAAAGATAAAGATTAAAGCGGTTTTAAGTCCCCTTTAGGGGATTTAGGGGCTTGTTTTAACGCAATACAGCATAAAGTTATTACCAAATAACGTGAGATAGTATTGATTTACAAACGAATCACCCGCTAAAACCATTGAAGTTCTGTTCAACAAGCAAACCCGAAAATGATCCTTTTTGATAGCTTCACAGTGATCGTCTTCTGAGCCAGTGAGAAAGATAATGCAGTTACGGTATTCAATTATCGCAAGTTTAGGTTTATTACTGAGCAGCTTAGTCTCTGCTGAGAATTTGAAGGAAGTGCTTCAACAAACCTTAGACACCAATCCCGATGTTTTGATCAGCTCCAATACCCGCCGCGCAGTCGAGCAAGAATTGGAACAAGCACGCGGGGGCTATTTGCCGAGCGTGGATTTAGTCGGGGGTTATGGGCGCGAAATGAGTAATAATCCTTCAACCCGTTCCGCAGGCAACAGTGGCAATGTGTCATTGACACGGCGTGAGGTGGGTTTAAGTATTTCACAAATGTTATTTGATGGTTTTGGGGTGAAAAGTACGGTTGACCGTCAACAATCTCGCACCGAAGCCGCAGCGCATCGAGTTTATAGCACCAGTGAAAGCGTAGGATTGCGGGTGGTTGAGGTCTATTTAGAAATTTTAAATCGAAATGAATTATTAGATTTGGCGAAAGATAATTTAGTGCGCCATCAAAAAATGTTCTCACGTATTCAACAAATTGTTGCAGGCGGTACGCGAACCCGCGCGGATTTACAACAAAGTCAAAGCCGTTTGTCGCTGGCAGAATCTAGCGTCGTCAGTGCTCAAGGTTCGGCGCGTGATGCAGAAACCAGTTATCAGCGGGTGACGGGAAACCTGCCCCAAGCTTTAGCCAAACCTGAATTAAGTGCGATCAGCGAATTATTGCCGAAAAATCTTGAAGCGGCTTTGACGTTGGCAAATCAAAATCATCCTTCATTACGGGCGGCTAATGCGGATTTGGCGGCGGCAGAGGCGGATAAACGTCAAGCAAAGTCCAGTTATATGCCGCGCCTGAGTTTAGAATTGGGGGCGAGTAAAAATAATAATTTGGACGGGGTGACGGGTAAAAACGATGATGTCAATGCCTCGCTCAGATTGCGTTATAACTTATATCGGGGCGGCGCAGATCAAGCGCGTGTCCAAGAAACGGCTGAACGCATTGTGGTGGCGAAAGAAAATTTACGGCGCACCCAACGCATTGTGGAAGAGGAAGTACGCTTGGCTTGGAACAGCTTAACCACCATGCGCGAGCGTTTGAGATTTTTGTCAAATCATGTGAAGGCAAGCAGCGAAGTGGCGGAATCTTACAAAGAACAATTTGATAAGCAAGGACAACGCAGTTTGTTAGATGTGTTAAATGCGGAAAATGAAGTGTTTAATGCACGTTCAGCATTCACTGTGGGACAATACACAGAATTATTTGCAACATATAAAGTATTGGCAAGTATGGGTATCTTATTGAATAGCATGGCAGTTAAAGTGCCTGATGAAGCGAATGTGAAGTAATAACTGATAAAGAAGCCTCAATCCACTGAAGGGGGGATGGCTTTATCAAGAAGAATATTTCCTTGTTATAATATGAGGTTAGATTACTTTTTTCTTTTTTATCTGTTACGAAACGTTCAGTATTCTGTACACTTTTTTTAAGAAGCCCTTAAATCGTTATGTAACATATTTTATGATTTATGTTCATGTAGTTATCATATTTAGCTTTGCGAATTGCTAGTGCAGGTTTATAACCTGCACTGTAACGTTTCAGATTATTCTGACGTTCTCAAACGTTCCAGTCGGGGTTACAAACCCCGACCAGCTAGAGGGGCAACTAGAGGGGAAAACAGAGAATCTGTAGGTTGGGTTGCCAACGGCAACCCAACAAAGATGCGACATGAAAATGAGGATTATGGGGAGTTGGGGGTTAATGTTGGGTTGCCGATGGCAACCCAACCTACACAGGCTTCCCTTAATTTTAACACTTGGAAGGCTTTTGTAAACTTTCCTGCACCGTCAACAAACCAATGCCTGTCACCATTGCCATCACCGCCCCCACATAAAACGGTAAGGCATTATCCACAAAAGTCCACAATAAACCCGCGCCTGTGCTCGCCACCAACGCCGCAATGCTGGCAAATGCGGCTTGTACGCCCAAAGCGGTGCCGCGTTGTTCATGAATTAAATTACTGAGCCATGCTTTAGATACGCCTTCGGTCAAGGCGGCATAAATTCCATACAGCGCAAATAAGCCCCAACACATCCACACTTGTGTTGCCATGCCAAAACCTGCATAAACCAGCGCGTAAATGCACAAGCCAAGAATTAAAGTAATCCGTGTGCCCCATTGATCGGCAAGCTTTCCAATCGGATAGGCAGTTGCCGCATAAACCAAGTTATATAAGCAATACCCTAAAATCGCATCGGTGGCAGAAAAACCCACGGCTTGCGCTTTCAAAATTAAAAACACATCGCTGGAATTGAACAGTGCAAATAAAGTCAGCCATTTCACCAAGCGTTTAAATTCGGGCGGGGCGGCGTGCCAAAACATCCATTGCGAATTCCAAATTTCCCGCGCTGTCGGTGCAATTGTTGGGGCGGTAATTTTAGGAGTTTCACGAATCCACAAAGTGGCAAAAATTGCCAAGCTTGAAGGAATTAAGGTCATTAAAAATAAACTGCTGTATTGTTGCGGATACGCCCACAGCCAAATTAATGCTAACATCGGCCCCAATGCTGCGCCCGTAGTGTCCATTGTGCGATGAAAACCAAAGACTTGCGCCCGATTTTCCACAGTGCTGTGACTGGCTAACAGTGCATCGCGCGGTGCAGTACGTAAACCTTTGCCAATTCTATCCACGGTTTTAGAAACGAAGACTGCGCCCCACGTTGGAAATAAACCCGGTAAAGGTTTTACTAAGGCAGAAAGACTATAACCCAGCACAATAAAAATTTTACGTTTACCCACTTGATCAGACCACGCGCCAAAATAAGCTTTACTCGTACCTGCAATAAATTCCGCAATCCCTTCAATAAAACCAATCGCAAACATCGGCACACCGACAATTGTGGCTAAAAACAAGGGTACAACGGGATAAAGCATCTCACTCGCGATGTCGGTAAACAGGCTCACTAAGCCCAATAAGCGCACCGTAGGCGTAATTGGAGAGGCTTGCATTGCGATTTCCTTTAAATTAGCGTGTGTGATAGTGTAAAATGCTAAGTTCAGTGCTGTGTTTGACCGAGTCGATTATAGGTTTTAGCTATCCCCAAACCAATTATGATCCAATTCAAGGGGTTTGGGGATTCGTTATTTTTATAGTTCTCGATTAAATATTTTATAAATCATATGGATATGAATTTTTTGTATATTGGCGTATTTTCTCGACAGATGATAGGATCAAACAGCACAGCACCGTAGTCAGCCCATTTGGATATTTATCCATTAAATTCATAATGTTAATTTAAATGTGGGTTTTAGATGGCGTGACAATATACGTCAATATAACTATAATAGTAATGTTTTGCCCTTAAAATTTGCTGTCTGTTTTAGCGGACTTTTTTAATATCCAAAATCGACCTAGAAAGAGAGCAAGCCCCACAGTTTTGGTTAATTTTCACTGCATCGATACGCTTTAATTCCAACCCTGAGAAGATGACATGTTGACAGGACTTTATCAACCTAGTTTTGAAAAAGACAGTTGTGGCTTCGGCTTGATTGCCCAAATGGATGGAAAACCCAGCCATTGGCTCGTCGCGACCGCAATTGCTTCGCTCACAAACTTAACTCATCGGGGCGCAGTCGCCGCCGATGGTAAAACGGGGGATGGCTGCGGATTATTGTTGAAAAAACCTGACGCATTCTTAAAAGCAATCGCGCAGGACTGTGGGTTTAGCTTAACCCCCTTGTATGCGGTCGGGATGGTGTTTTTAAGCCTCGACACGGCAATTGCTGCCCAAGCGCGCCAAGTGGTTGAACAAGAGTTGAGCAAGGAAGGTTTGAGTGTTGCAGGTTGGCGCGATGTGCCGACTGATCCCAGTGCCTGCGGCGTAGAAGCCTTAAAAACCTTACCCCATATCGCTCAAGTGTTTGTCAACGCCCCAGCTGATCTGAGTGAAGCCGATTTTGAACGGCATTTATTTATCGCCCGTCGCCGTGCTGAAAAAGCCGTCGCCGCCTTTGATGAGGTTTTCTACTTGCCAAGCTTGTCTTGCCGAGTGATTTCCTACAAAGGGCTGATGATGCCGAATCTGCTGCCCGAGTTTTACACCGATTTAAAAGATGAACGTTTTGAATCCGCGCTGTGCGTGTATCACCAACGTTTTTCAACCAATACTTGGCCACAATGGCGTTTAGCGCAGCCCTTCCGCTATTTAGCACATAATGGCGAAATCAACACCATTCAAGGCAATCGTAATTGGGCACTGGCACGCGGTTATAAATTATCCAGCGAACTGATTCCGAGCATGGAAGATATTCGTCCCTTGGTTTCGACCACGGGTTCTGACTCTTGCAGTTTAGACAATATGTTAGAAGTCTTAATTGCAGGCGGCATGGATATTTTCCGTGCGATGCGTTTATTGATTCCACCCGCTTGGCAAAATGTGCAAAGCATGGACACCAATTTGCGCGCCTTTTATGAATACAACGCGATGCACATGGAGCCTTGGGATGGCCCTGCGGGGATTGTGTTGACTGATGGGCGTTATGCGGGTTGCGTGATGGATAGAAACGGGCTGCGTCCTGCACGTTATATCATCACTGAAGATCGCCATATTACTTTGGCTTCTGAAGTCGGGGTGTATCCGTATGAAAACAGCAAAGTGCTGGTCAAAGGTCGTCTCAAGCCCGGTCAAATGATGGCAGTGGACACGGAAACGGGTGAATTATTATTGCCTGAAGATATCGACCAACGCCTGAAAAATCGCCAGCCTTACCAAGCGTGGTTAAATGCTAACGCCAAGTATTTAGATGACAATCTCATCGGCGCGCCCGACGCTCGCAACGAGTTTGACAATACCCAATTGGCGATTTATCAAAAGTTATTCCAAGTGACTTTTGAAGAACGCGATCAATTATTGCGCGTGCTCGCAGAAAGCGGACAAGAAGCCACAGGTTCAATGGGCGATGATACGCCGTTCCCTGTGTTGTCTTTACATGTGCGTTCAGTTTACGATTATTTCCGTCAACAATTCGCCCAAGTCACCAATCCCCCGATTGATCCCTTGCGTGAAAAAATTGTGATGTCCTTGCGCACTTGTTTTGGGCGCGAAGGTAATCTGTTTGACGAAAAGCCTTTAGATGCCGCGCGTTTAGAAGTGACCTCACCTTTATTAACGCCGAACAAGTTTAAAAAATTGTTGGCAATTGGCGATGCGAATTATGCGCACGAGCTGATTGATTTAAATTATGCCGACAGCGATGGTTTAGAAAACGCCATCCGCACTGTTTGCGAACAAGCCGCCAATGCGGTGCGTGCGGGCAAGGTCTTATTAGTGCTCAGTGATCGCAAAATCAGTGCGGACAAGTTGCCAATTCATGCTTTGTTAGCGGCAGGCGCAGTGCATCATCATTTAATTGAAGAAGGCATTCGCTGCGACGCAAATATCATTGTGGAAACTGCAACTGCGCGTGACCCGCATCATTTTGCCACCTTGCTGGGTTATGGCGTGACTGCGATTTATCCTTATCTCGCTTATGAATGTATTTTAGAGCTGATCGCTTCAGGCGAAGTGCCCAATGTCTCGCCCACCACTGCCCTCAATAATTACATTGAAGGCATTAATAAGGGCTTGTACAAGATTATTTCTAAGATGGGGATTTCGACTGTCACCAGTTATCGTGGCGCGCAATTGTTTGAAGCCGTCGGCTTGCACAGCGCGGTGGTGAATTTGTGCTTCAAAGGCACGACTTGCCGCGTTCAAGGTACGCATTTCGATGATTTGGAAGTCGATCAACAATTGCTGCATAAGCAAGCGTGGAATGCACGTAAAACTTTACCGATTGGTGGGCTGTTAAAGTTCATCAATGGTGGCGAATACCACGCTTATAATCCTGATATTGTTCAGAATTTACAAGCTGCGGTGAAAAGTGGCGATTATGCGAAATATCAAGTTTACGCGCATTTAGTCAACACGCGTCAGCCGATGGTGTTGCGTGACTTGTTGAAACTGCGCGAAGGCGTGCAACCGATTCCGATGGATGAAGTTGAACCGATTGAAAGCATTTTGCCACGTTTCGACAGCGCGGGCATGTCCTTAGGCGCATTGTCACCAGAAGCCCATGAAGCCTTGGCAACCGCGATGAACCGTTTAGGCGGGCGTTCCAACTCAGGCGAAGGTGGCGAAGACCCCGACCGTTATGGCACAGAACGCATGTCCAAAATCAAGCAAGTGGCTTCGGGACGTTTCGGGGTCACGCCTGCGTATTTGGTCAATGCGGAAGTGTTGCAAATTAAAGTAGCACAAGGCGCGAAACCTGGCGAAGGCGGTCAATTGCCTGGCAGCAAAGTCAATGAATTGATTGCGAAATTGCGTTATGCCGTGCCCGGCGTGACTTTGATTTCTCCCCCGCCCCACCATGATATTTACTCAATCGAAGATTTAGCACAGCTCATTTTCGACTTGAAACAAGTCAATCCCAAGGCATTGGTCTCGGTGAAATTGGTGGCAGAAGCAGGCGTGGGCACGATTGCCGCAGGGGTTGCGAAAGCCTATGCGGACTTAATCACCATCGCAGGTTATGACGGCGGCACGGGTGCAAGTCCTTTATCCTCAGTGAAATATGCAGGCAGCCCTTGGGAATTAGGTTTGACCGAAACCCATCAAATTTTACGCGCCAATAATCTGCGCGACAAAGTGCGGGTGCAAGTGGACGGTGGTTTAAAAACAGGCTTAGACGTGATTAAAGCCGCGATTTTAGGTGCGGAAAGCTTCGGTTTCGGCACTGCGCCAATGATTGCTTTAGGCTGCAAATACTTACGGATTTGTCACTTGAATAACTGCGCCACGGGCGTGGCAACCCAAAACAAGATTTTACGCCGTGAACACTTCATCGGTTTGCCCGAAATGGTGATGAATTATTTCCGTTTCGTGGCGCAAGAAACCCGTGAATGGATGGCAAAATTGGGCGTGCGTCGTTTAGAAGATTTAATCGGGCGCACTGATTTATTAGAACGCATTGCTGGGGAAACGTCCAAACAACGCCGTTTAGATTTAAGCCCGATTTTAAGCGATGCAGGCGTGGCGGTGGATCAACCCCAATATTGCTTACAGCCTTTTAATGCGCCGTTTGACAAGGGCGAGTTAGCCGAGCAAATGGTACGCGATATTCTTCCCGCGATTGAAGCCAAGAGCGGTGGTGAATTCAGCTATGCTGTGCGCAATATCAATCGTTCTTTAGGGGCGCGGCTTTCTGGAGAAATTGCCAGACGGCATGGGGATTTAGGGATGAGCGAAAACCCCATTACCCTGCGTCTTAAAGGTTCTGCGGGACAAAGTTTGGGGGTCTGGAATGCAGGCGGCTTAAATATTTATCTCGAAGGCGATGCCAATGATTATGTCGGCAAAGGTATGGCAGGCGGCAAGCTGGTGATTTATCCGCAACAAGATAGCCAATTCCGCAGCCATGAAGCCGCGATTATCGGTAACACTTGTTTATATGGCGCAACGGGCGGCACTTTATACGCCGCTGGGATTGCAGGCGAACGCTTCGCGGTGCGGAATTCTGGCGCACAAGCCATTGTCGAAGGCGTGGGCGATCACGGCTGTGAATACATGACTGGCGGCATTGTTGCGGTGCTCGGTGAAACGGGCTTGAACTTTGGCGCAGGGATGACCGGTGGTTTTGCCTTCGTCTTAGATATGCAAAATAATTTCGTGGACAAATACAACCACGAATTAATCGATGTGCATCGTCTTTCCACAGAAAACATGCAAGCGCACAGCAAGCATTTACGCAACATGATCACCGATTTTGTGCGGGAAACGGGCAGTGCGTGGGGACAAGAAATCCTCGATAATTACAGCGAATTCCTCAGCAAGTTCTGGCTGGTGAAACCAAAAGCCGCAGAGATTACGTCGTTGTTAGACAGTCTGGTGAATAAAGCGGCTTAACGCAAGGTGGGGGGAGGGTTGCCTCGGGCTTCCCTCTCTAGGTATCTCAATCTTCTGTAGTGCTAAACGTAATGGACAAGAATTTCCAATTTATCGAATTACCACGTATTGATCCCAAAAAGACCGAAAGTCGGATTCGTATTCAAACGTGGGATGAAATTTACGGACAATTTCATACGGAAGAAGCCGCCCACCAAGCAGGTCGGTGTCTTAGCTGCGGCAATCCGTATTGTGAATGGAAGTGTCCTGTACACAACTATATCCCCAATTGGCTGAAACTGGTCAATGAGGGTAATTTAACTGAAGCGGCTGAATTGTCGCATCAAACCAATTCCTTGCCTGAAATTTGTGGACGGGTTTGTCCACAAGATCGTTTATGTGAAGGCTCTTGTACTTTGAATGACGGCTTTGGCGCGGTCACGATTGGTTCAATTGAAAAATATATCACTGACGAAGCCTATAAAGCAGGCTGGCGACCCGATATGTCCAAAGTGACCCCGACGGGGAAACGGGTGGCAATTATTGGCGCAGGGCCTGCGGGTTTAGGCTGTGCGGATGTGTTGACCCGTAACGGAGTCAAGGCGGTGGTGTTTGATCGCTATCCCGAAATCGGGGGCTTACTCACTTTTGGGATTCCTTCATTCAAGTTGGAAAAACAAGTGGTGAAAACCCGCCGTGAAATCTTTGAAGGCATGGGCGTTGAATTCCGCTTAAACACTGAAATTGGGAAAGATATTCCCTTTCAAACCTTGTTAGATGAATACGATGCAGTGTTTTTAGGCATGGGCACGTATACCTACATGGAAGGCGGTTTCCCCGGCGAGTCTTTGGAAGGCGTACATAAAGCTTTGCCATATTTAATCGGCAATATCAGCCAAGTGGAAGCTTGGAAAACTGAAGACGCTTTTGTGAATTTGGCAGGCAAGCGCGTGGTGGTGTTGGGCGGTGGCGATACCGCAATGGATTGTAACCGCACTGCGATTCGTCAAGGCGCAAGCAGCGTGACTTGTGCATATCGTCGCGATGAAGGCAATATGCCTGGTTCTAAGCGTGAAGTTGCTAACGCCAAAGAAGAAGGCGTGAACTTCCTGTGGAATCGTCAACCTGTTGAAATTGTTGGTACAAATAAGGTTGAAGGTGTGAAAGTGGTGACTACGGAACTCGGTGCACCTGATGCCCGTGGTCGTCGTAGCCCTGAAATTGTGGCGGGTAGTGAAGAAGTCATTCCCGCAGATGCGGTAGTGATTGCTTTCGGTTTCCGTCCCAGTCCCGCGCCTTGGTTTGAAGAGTTTGGCATTGAAATCGAAAGTTCTGGGCGTGTGCTTGCGTCTGCTAAAAATGAGTTTCCGTATCAAACCAGTAATGCGAAAGTGTTTGCAGGCGGCGATATGGTGCGCGGTTCTGACTTAGTCGTGACCGCTGTTTTTGAAGGCAGAGAAGCGGCACAAGGGATTTTAGATTATTTGGAAGTTTAGGTTTTAAAGAAGCCCCCAACCCCTGAAGGGGGCTAAAGATTAAACATTCGTTATGTTTAGCCCCCTTTAGGGGGTGGGGCTGAATCATTAACGTTATTTCATTTATAGAACATTAGGTTAAGCTACTTTCTGCTGTTTCTTTTTGAGGCTATTAGAAAAAACTCACTGGGCTGTACACTTTTTCTTAAGAGCCGTGTAACTTGTCGCATAGTCT
>JBDLSS010000011.1:0-9729 GCA_039799345.1 Pseudomonadota bacterium | reverse complement strand
CACATGCCACGGGTTGCGCGTGAAAACGTCTATCATTGGGATTGTGATATTCCTGTGCACAGGCTGTGCACAAGGGAAAGTTTGCCATGCTGGTATTGGGGCGGTCATAGGGTAACTGTGTGATTAGGGTATAGCGTGCGCCGCATTGGGTGCAATTGATGAAGGGGTAGCGATAACGGCGATTTGTCGGATCATGCAGTTCCTGCAAACAGTCGGGGCAGATGAAATAATCGGGGGGCAGATGAATGGGGCTGTGGGTGTCGGCGGTGCTATTTAGAATTTGAAAATCATTTAAAACTTCGCAGGCGCAACTTTGTATGCTTAAAATTTCGACGCGTACCAAGGGCGGGGCTTTGCTGTGAAAATTTTCTGCAAATTGTACAAGCGCGTCAGGCATACCTTGCAGATGAATTTCGACTTGTCCGATGCGGTTTCTTACCCAACCGTTTAAAGCATACTCCGTGGCAAGCCGATAAATATACGGGCGAAAACCTACGCCTTGCACTTGTCCTGTAAGTTGCCAACGTTGGGCGGTGAATTTATTCATGCGGATATTCCGTTAACGTTGAATGTGTCTTAGTCTCCTAAAACACCGCCATTAAGTTAAGTTTTATCTTATTGTATTCTCAAGTATCTTACTTTTCATTTCCTTTGAAAAAGTAGGCAGGGGATGGTTAAATTACTAACGATTATCCACTTTCGTAAAAAATACAGGGCTATTTTTAGAGGCGATATTTTTATAAAAGTCAATAGATACTTTGAGTGTCTTTTATAACTATTAGGACTTACGCAGTTGATTTAGTAAGCTAAGCCAAGCTGAGTACGACGAAAAAATTAATGACAACAAGTTCTATCTAAAAGAAAAACTGGAATAATAAAGCATTACCCAATGCACTATTCTAAACGCTCAAAGGTACAAGTATGAGTAATATACTTCATCTATTCTGCAATCTCGACGACTTTTGTAAATGCTTTATCCCTTTGTGGGAAAAAGCGGGTTAGATCAGATATGCGATTAAGAGGAGCAGTTCAGATTTCAGCATCCCGCATGCTGTGATATTGCATACGAGTCACATGGGATTTTAAAAAAGTTGGCTAAAATATGGACATGAAACCGTCATTTTCACCGAATTATGGTATCATAGGAATTTACAATAGTTATCCCATGCAAGGGATTATTAACCCCGCACAAGCCGATTTTTTCAAAATTTTCTAGGTTCTAGCGCGATTCCCTGTTGAATTCATAACCCAAGTGCTGCATTTTCCTCTATGTTTAAGATACTCGTCCTGCATGGTCCTAATCTGAATTTATTAGGTGAGCGTGAGCCTACCCATTATGGGCGTACTGGCTTGGCATTCATTAATCAAGAGTTAAATGAATTTGCACAAGCACAAGGACATACGCTGAGTTGCTTCCAAAGTAATAGCGAAGCCGAATTATTAGAAAAAATCCACGCTGCCCGCAATCATACCGATTTTATTATTATCAACCCTGCCGCTTTCACTCATACCAGTGTTGCGCTACGGGATGCGTTATTAGCGGTTGCAATTCCCTTTATAGAAGTGCATTTATCCAATGTGCATGCCCGCGAGCCGTTTCGTCATCATTCCTATTTTTCCGATGTGGCAAAAGGCGTGATTTCAGGCTTGGGCGCACAAGGATACAGTTTGGCATTGCAAGCAGCTTTGTCTATTTTGGCGAGTTCGAGATAGGTCTATGGATATTCGGAAAATAAAAAAACTCATCGAAATGATTTCTGCCTCAGATATTGCAGAGATTGAGATTCGTGAGGGGGAAGATGCGGTTCGCATCAGTCGTTATAGCAGTCATAGCTTACCTGTGCTGTCAGCCCCCCAAGTCGTACAACAGCTTGCGCCGCCCGTGAATAACATCACGTCGCTTGCAAAAGCTCCTGAAGAGACTTCCCCCCAATATCAAGGTCACGTCGTCACTTCCCCCATGGTGGGAACTTTATACCGTGCCGCCTCGCCCACCAGTAAGCCTTTTGTTGAAGAAGGACAACGGGTCAGCGAAGGGGAAACCTTGTGTATTATCGAGGCTATGAAGATTTTGAATCAAATCACCGCCGATTGTTCAGGCGTGATCAGCAAAGTCTTGGTCGAAAACGGCGTGCCCGTTGAATATGATCAGCCCTTATTTGTTATTAGCTAATTAGAATGAGCGCGCTCCCGCTATTTTAGGGGGAGTCGCCTTTATCGAGGATGAGGTCAGTACATGCTTTCCAAAGTCATTATTGCCAATCGCGGCGAAATTGCCTTACGCATTCTGCGCGCTTGTCGAGAATTGGGCATTAGAACTGTCGCGGTACATTCTTCTGCGGATCGAGATTTGAAGCATGTGCGCTTGGCAGATGAATCGGTCTGTATTGGGCCTGCGCCTGCCAATCAAAGTTACTTAAATATTCCTGCCATTATCAGCGCGGCAGAAGTCACCGATGCCGTGGCAATTCACCCCGGTTATGGCTTTTTGTCTGAAAATGCGGATTTTGCCGAACAGGTAGAACGCAGCGGTTTTATTTTTATCGGACCGCGCCCTGAAACGATTCGCTTGATGGGCGACAAAGTTTCTGCCATCAGTGCGATGCGTGCTGCAGGTGTGCCTTGTGTGCCCGGTTCAAATGGAACTTTGGGTGAAGATGATGTCGAAAACGCTCGGATTGCGCGTGAAATTGGCTATCCCGTGATTATTAAAGCCGCAGGCGGTGGTGGTGGGCGGGGAATGCGCGTAGTGCACAGTGAAGCCGCTTTGCACAGTGCGATTGTGTTGACCCGCAGTGAAGCGGGTGCAGCCTTCGGCAATGACCAAGTCTATATGGAAAAATACCTGGAAAATCCAAGACATATAGAATTCCAAGTCTTAGCCGATACTCAAGGCAACGCGATTCATTTAGGTGAACGTGATTGCTCGATGCAACGTCGTCATCAAAAAGTGATTGAAGAAGCCCCCGCTCCTAATTTAAGCAAAGCTTTGCGTAATAAAATTGGGGAACGTTGTGCACAGGCCTGTCGTGAAATTGCTTATCGCGGCGCGGGCACGTTTGAATTTTTATATGAAAATGGGGAATTCTATTTCATCGAAATGAATACCCGTGTTCAAGTCGAACACCCTGTGACCGAATTGGTGACGGGCATTGATATTGTGCGCGAACAATTGTTAATTGCAGCAGGCGAGCCTTTAGGCTATGAGCAAAAAGACGTGCGTTTTCATGGTCATGCCTTGGAATGTCGTATTAATGCAGAAGACCCTAAAAACTTTATGCCATCGCCCGGTTTGATTAGTTTGTATCATGCCCCCGGTGGTCCTGGAGTGCGGGTTGATACGCATATTTATAGCGGTTATCGCGTGCCGCCTTATTATGACTCAATGATTGGCAAGTTGATTACGCATGGGGAAACCCGTGAGTCTGCGATGGCAAGAATGCGTACGGCTTTGGATGAAATGATTGTGGATGGAATTAAAACCAATATTCCCTTGCATCAATCCTTGTTGGAAGACACCAGTTTTCAAACAGGTGGCACAAATATTCATTATTTGGAAAAGAAACTGGGTTTATAAATTCTTAGTTTTGAAGATATACGCGAATGATAGAAAATCCTTTCTCGCAATTTGGGGAAAGAATTTTTTGTTTTTGGGGAAATACTGTGCTCCCTTCTAAATAAACCTGAGTTTGGGATAAGAAAATTGTTTAGGCTGTGACGAGTTTATTGTCAGAATCAGGATTGACAGGATTATCCGAATTAAGCAGGATGAGCGCATAATTCTGAAAATTCTTTAATCCTGTGAATTTTGATTCTGATAATCTTTGCTACTTTTGTAATAAACGGGATTTATTAAACTTTCTGCTATTTCTTATCCCGAACTCAGGTTAATTTAGGGCTTAACTACTTTTTAGGGAGCGCAGTCGTTTTTTATCTCAAAACAGCAACACAAAAAACTTACCCTGTTCAAAGCGTTTCACATTTGCAGGCAACATATTTTTATAAAAAAATTGATCGCCCCGATAAATAATTGCAATCGGGCGTTTGCCTTGGTTTTCTGCCACAAATTGCTTGAATTTCCCTTCATCTAAAAAGCGTTGTTCCGAATCAGGATATTTCAAACCATATTCCAGTTCACCGTGCGACAGCATATAAATATCTTTGCGTTTATACGCCCACGCCACCGCATGAACCATGCTGCTATCACTCACTAACAGCGTTTGTGGGGAAATTTGTGCCGCAACACTGCGTAAAAACACATCGGGAGCTTTGCTGTCTTCAACCTGTTGCGGAAAAGCAAAATGCACACTCAGCATAAATGCCAAGGGCGTGGCGACATAACGGGTTAAACGTTGCAGTGGGTCAGTGCAATTTCGCGCAGACCAAGTCAGCCCAATCCACACACCCACGCTCAACAGCACTAACAGCCATTTCCACGCCTCGCCCGACTGTGTATAAGCTTTCACGCCAAAATCAAACAGTTGGATTATAAATAATGCCAAGCCAAACACACCCGCCAAAGCAATATTTAACCAATCGCCCCAAGTCGCACGTTTTTCCGTGTGCTGGCTGAAATGTTGCCACAAGCCCACACTCAGCAAAATTGCCAGCGGTGCAAAACAGGGCAGAATATAAGTTCCTAATTTCCCTTTAGAAATTGAGAAAAACAGAAAGGGCAATATCAGCCAGCACAAAGCATAACGCAGCAAGGGCGTATTCAAACCATCGCGCCACAACCCGCGCACCGCCTGCGGCACTAAACTTGTCCACGGCAACGCGCCCAGCAATAACACTGGGATAAAAAACCAAAACGGCTGCAGGTGTTGGGCATTGGTCGAACTGCTGAAACGCTTAATGTGTTCTTCCCAAAAGAAATAGTGCCAATAGTCAGGGGCTTGCAAATGTACCGCCCACGCCCACGGCAAAATCGTCAAAAACGCCGCGCCCATTGGCAACCAGCCGCAGGTGAACAATTCTTTCCAGCGTCCTTCCCACAACATAAACGGCACGATCACGATAACGGGCAAGGCGAAGGCTAAAAAACCTTTGGTTAAAAATGCCAGCCCGCACGCCACCCCGAATAAGGCTAAGTAAGTTTGTTTTTCCTTGCCAGTACTTTGAATCCCAAAGAAAAAAGCCACTAAACTTGCAGTCACTAAAAACGCAAATAAGCTGTCTAAAACACTGAACACCCCGACTGCAAACACTTCTAAACAAGTGAGGAAAATTGCAGCACTCAGCGCGGCAACCGTGCGATTGCCCACAAAACGCAAGCTCAGTAAAAATAATAACAGCGCGGAAAATCCCGCCGCCAAAGCAGAAGGCAAACGAATTGCAAACGCGGTTTCGCCAAAGGCGGACAGCGATAAAGCATTCATCCAATAACCGAGCACGGGCTTTTCAAAATAGCGTAAGCCGTTCAAATACGGCACAATCCAGTTGCCGCTTTCCAACATTTCACGCGGAATTTCCGCATAACGCGCTTCATCAGGAATCACCATCGGGCGCACACCCAAGGGCAAAATGTAAATTAACAAAAAGCCCAGCGGCAAAGCCCATAACAAATATTTCAAAGACTTAGACATCACGCGCCCCTGCTTGCACACAGACCCAACCTTCACGCCCGACAATCTCTTGTAATTCAATTTTGCCGACGGGAATTTGTTCGCGTTGTTCGGGTAATAATTGCACCAAAGGCACGAAACGCACTTGACGCTGTTGCGCTTGTTGCAAAAATTGCTCGAATAAATCCGCACAACTAATACCTTCCACTTCGGCATGAATGGTGAGTACATTCAATTGATTAGGACGTAATAAAGATAATAAATGCGCATTGTAATTGGCGTTGCTGATGCCGCACTGCCCAATAATTTCATCATAGGTGGGCAAGGTGACGGGAATTTGTGGGGTGCAAATCTTACCCCTAACCACAGGGCGAAAAATCGCATCACCGCGTCCGTCACTGTTATAGGTAAAGGGGAAATTTTCCTTTTCCAATAACACCGCATCATTGCATTTCCAGCCTGCGACGGCGGAACAGGTGGGCGGCGTGCCGAGAATATCGGTTAAACCTTCCACGCCTTTGGCAATCGCTTCGTGAATATGTTCCCTGTCCCAGCCGTCAAGTCGCATTTGCCAGGCATGGTGATCCCAGGCGTGCAGCCCGATTTCATGCCCCGCATCCGCTGTCGCTTTGATAATGGGTGCGAGTTTGCGCCCAATCACGGTGCCTGGCCAAAACGTGCCCTGCAATAAAATATCCCAGCCGTACAAGCTCGCGGCTTTGGAACGCAACATTTTTTTCAAAAACGCAGGGCGCAATAATCGCCACAAATGCCGCCCCATGTTGTCGGGGCCGACACAGCAGAAAAAACTGGCTTGAATGGAATATTTATCGAACAGCTCTAAAAGTTTGACCACGCCCTCGCGTGTGCCCCGCAAGGTGTCAACATCCACGCGCAAGCCCACGGTGATCGGCTCATTCATGGGATTTTTTCTCCTGTTCAATCACTTCGCGCAGGAAAAAGTCCATCGTTTTCGCCACCGTTTCTGCTAAAGCGGTGACAGGTTGCCAATGTAAACTGCGTTGGGCGTTGCGAATCGAAGGGCGACGGCGTTGCACATCTTGATAGCCCGTACCGTAATAATTGCCGCTTTCGGTTTCGTGAAAACCTGCAAAGGGTGGGAAATGTGTGTGCAAAGGATGGGCATGGAATTGGTCAACCACGACTTGGGCGAATTCTTTAATGCTAAATTCATTGTCGGGATTGCCGATGTTGAAAATTTTGCCGTCACAACTGCCATCGTCGGCTTCAATGATGCGGAATAAGCAATCCACGCCTTCATCAATGTCAGTAAAACAGCGTTGTTGCGCGCCGCCATCGACTAATAAAATCGGGGTACCATCGATTAAATTTAAAATTAATTGGGTGATGGCGCGGGCATTTCCTGTGCGGGCAGCGGCTAAACTGTCTAAACGTGGGCCAATCCAATTAAACGGGCGGAAAATTGTGAAACGTAAACCTTGTTCACCATAGCCCCAAATAACGCGATCTAACAACTGCTTGCTGCAAGAATAAATCCAGCGTTTCATCCGTACCGGCCCGAGCACTAAAGAAGAATTATCTTCGTCAAAGGCTTCGTCGGTGCACATGCCGTAAACTTCGGAAGTTGAAGGGAAAATAATGCGTTTTTTGTATTTGACGCATTGGCGCACGATACGTAAATTTTCTTCAAAATCCAACTCGAACACGCGCAAGGGATTGCGGGTATATTCAATCGGGGTGGCAATCGCGACCAAAGGCAGCACCACATCACACTTTTTAATGTGGTAATCAATCCAGTCGCGGTGAATGCTGATGTCGCCTTCAAAAAAATGGAAATCGGGGTGAGAAAGCAGGCGTTGCGTATGGTGACAGCGTAAATCTAAGCCGTAAACTTCATATTTGCCGCTTTGTAATAAACGTTCACTGAGGAAATTCCCGATAAAACCGTCCACGCCTAAAATCAGCACTTTCTTTTTACGCGGGGCTTCCAAGCTGATTTTTTTGCCGCCGACTTGCACGCCTTCGACTAAATTCAGTTCGCGCGCCAATTGGCTGCCCGTGGAATATAAACCCTTTTCAGATTGGGCGAAGTCGATTTTGACTTGTTCTTGTCCGCAGGCAATGATTAAAGGATTGGTCGAAATCACGGTGCCAGCGGCTTGCGCGTGTGCGACGGGCAGGCGGGTGGCTTGCCAAATAAAGCATTTTTGACCGTTCATCGTGGTGAACGCGCCGGGATAAGGGCGGGTCACGGCACGCACTAAATTGCGCACACTGCTGGCTGAACCTTCCCAATCAATTTCCCCATCTGCGGGGCGACGACCACCGAAATAGCTGGCTTGGCTGTGATTTTGTGGGGTGCGTGGGGCAGTGCCTGCTAATAATTTGGGCAAACATTCATCTAATAATTCGTTGGCGGCGTGGGTGAGTTTGTTGTTTAAGGTTTTGGCGGTGTCGTCTTCACTGATTTCGACTTTGGCTTGTCCCACGATGTCGCCATCGTCGGGGCGCGGGGTCATGTAGTGTAAAGTTACGCCTGTTTCAGTTTCGCCGTGTACCAATACCCAGTTAATCGGGGCGCGTCCGCGATATTTGGGCAGCAAAGAACCGTGTAAATTTAAACAGCCTTGGGGTGGAATACTGAGGATTTCTTGTTTAACCAAGTTGCGATAATAGAAAGAAAACAAGATGTCGGGGGCAAGGGCTTGGATTTTTGCTTGCCACAAGGGATGATTAATATTTTCGGGGGCAAATACGGGAATATTACGAACCGCACAAAATTCTGCAACCGAATCAAACCATTGATTTTCTTGAGGGTCATCTTGGTGGGTGAAGACGGCAACAATGTCAAATCCATTGCGTAACAGGGCTTCAATGCCCGCACAACCTATATTGTGATAGGCTAAAATAACAGCTTTCATAATTTCCTTTCAGAGTCTGAAATCTCCCCCTTCAGGGGACAGTTCAATCGTGTCAATATGTGTTAGTGAGTATGTTATCATTTTTGGCAAGCCCTTCGTTTGCAGAGAGGCAAGCTATCGCTCTCTAGCTATCAACGGCTTTTTCACTCGACAGTCGAGTATGGGTTGAAACGCAATTGTTAGAAGTAATGAGGAAGTAGGTAATTCGGTGACATTATCGCTATTTCAAGATAGCTTGTCATGTTTCGTATCGGAGGCAGCTATTTTGAAATGCTGACCATGCGTGTTGAAAACGTCAGCGTTTAATGGGATTGATAAACTAGCTTTTACGAATGTGCAGTGTGCTACACGGATTTCTGGGAGGCGTATAAGAAAGTCATTCCTAGTAAACGCCATGAGGCTATTGGGAAGGATACGGGCTTAACCAATCATATTGAGCGATTTAATAATACATGATGTTTTAGGATAAAAACCCGTATTCTATAGTGAAGATGAGCTTTGTACAGTCTATAAAATAATTAGAGGAAAGCGAATGCTTTTGGATCAACAATGGTTTAGTGAGATTGATCAGCCCACAGGGACAGCTTTTTCTTTGAGAATCAAGCAAAAGCTGCATGAAGAACATTCTGAGTTTCAAAAAATCACGGTATATGAAACCACTGATTTTGGGCGCATGATGGCATTAGATGATGTGATTATGGTCACAGATCGCGATAATTTCATTTATCATGAAATGTTGGTGCATTCTGCTTTATTTATTCACCCAAATCCGCGCGAGATTGCGATTATTGGCGGCGGTGATTGTGGTTCTTTGCGTGAAGTATTGAAACATCACAGCGTTACTCAAGTCACTCAAATCGAAATTGACGAGCGCGTCACCCGTGTTTCTGAACAATATTTTCCCGCACTGTGTGAATCAAATACTGATCCTCGGGCTAAGTTTTTGTTTACAGATGGAATTCGTTGGATGCAGGAAACGGCGGATCACAGTTTAGATATAATTTTAATCGACAGCACTGATCCTGTGGGCATGGCTGAGGGATTATTTAATACGGCTTTTTATAGCGAATGTCGGCGCGTGTTGCGTCCCAATGGGATTTTAGCGCAACAAACCGAATCGCCTTTATTGCACACGCAAATTTTACAAAAAGCGCATCATTCATTGCGTGCCGCTGGTTTTGCACAGGTACGAACCTTGCATTTTCCTCAATGTGTTTATCAATCAGGCTGGTGGTCTGCAACGCTGGCAAGCGCGGAAAGTC
>JBDLSS010000010.1:0-5632 GCA_039799345.1 Pseudomonadota bacterium | reverse complement strand
CTGTTTTTCTATTTTCTGTTTTGATAAGTTTGACCAGCTAATTTTCTCTTTCGTGAAAATTACAGGGCTGTTTTTAGTTGCAATATTTTTATGAAAGTCAACAGTTATATTTTAACTGTATCATAACTATATGATACAAAATCATAAAACAGACTATGCGACAAGTTACACGGCTCTTAAGAAAAAGTGTACAGCCCAGTAAGTTTTTTCTAATAGCCTCAAAAAGAAACAGCAGAAAGTAGCTTAACCTAATGTTCTATAAATTAAATAACGTTAATGATTCAGCCCTCCCCTTTAGGGGATTGGGGCGCAGTTAAAATTTGTAAGTTATCCAAAAAACATCCCAAGGGAGGGATTAAGCATGAGTACATTCAAAGCCTTGCGTGTGTACAATGAAGAACGACGTATTGAAGCACGTTTTGTGCAAATGTCACTCGACGAACTCACCGCAGGCGAAGTGGTGATTCATTGCGTGTATTCCACGATTAATTATAAAGACGCATTGGCAATCACAGGCGCGGGCAAAATTTTACGCCAATATCCGTTAAATGCAGGGATTGACGTGGCGGGCTATGTGGAAAGTTCCAGCGATGCACGTTTTAAAGCAGGCGATGCGGTCGTGGTCACAGGTTGCGGACTCAGCGAAACCCTTGATGGCGGCTATGCAGAATTTGCTCGCGTGCCTGCAAATTTAGTGATTCCTTTGCCTGAAGGCTTGAGTTTATACGACAGCATGGCGATTGGAACGGCAGGATTTACCGCAGCCCTTGCGGTGCAACGAATGCAAGACAATGGGCAAACTCCTGATTTAGGTTCGATTGTAGTTACGGGTGCGACGGGCGGCGTGGGCAGTTTGGCGATTGATATGCTCAGCCACCAAGGCTACAGCGTCACCGCGCTTACCAGCAAAGCCGCGCAAATCGAGTATTTAAAAAGTTTGGGCGCAACGCAAGTGCTGCTCGCCTCAGAATTGGAAATGGGCACACGTCCCCTAGAAGCCGCGCAGTGGGGCGGCGCAATTGATAATTTAGGCGGCGAGGTGTTGGCGTGGTTGACGCGCACCGTGAAGCCTTGGGGAAATATTGCTTCGATTGGTTTGGCAAGCAGCATTCAACTGAATACGACGGTGATGCCGTTTATTTTACGGGCGGTGAGTTTGCTGGGGATTAATTCGACCGATGTGCCCCCCGCTTTGCGTCATAAAGTGTGGCAACGTTTGGCGAGCGATTTACGCCCTCAACATTTTGACAAAATTATTACTCGGGAAGTGAGTTTGGACGAAGTGCCCGACGTGGTGGGCGCATATGTGAGTAATCAAATCACAGGGCGGGCGATTGTGAAAATTAGTCAGCCGTAAGTTTTCCTGTTTTAGACCTGCTAGGTTTTTAAAACCTAGCAGGTCTGAATCTCTCTTCAATCTTCCCGCAAAACTAAAGTCTGTCTCGGCAACCAAATTGAACTCGCGACTTGAATATTCTGTTGCAACAAGCCCGCTTTACGAAAACTATTGGCAATTTGCTGCTGTTCCTTAACCACCGCTTCATTCATCGCCTGCACCCCATAACTGGTGCGCGAAGCGGCAACTTGCACGACCTTGGTTTCCAGACCCAATTCAGGCGAGAAAATTTCAACTACCTCGCCCAAATGACGCTTGCTCCATTCATCCAGCTCTTTAATTTCCTCTAACAAAATTTGCACAACTTTCGGATGTTGCGCCGCAAAAGTTTGAGACGTTAAATAAAACTGGCGATTATTCACCAAGCCCGTGCCATCCGTGAGCACTTTCGCATCTAAATCGCGTTGCACTGCCGCCAAATACGGATCGCACACCACCCACGCATCAACACTGCCATTTTCAAAAGCCGCCCGCGCTTCATGAGTGGGTAAGTAAATTACTTGAACTTCTTCGTAAGAAACCCCTGCATTTTCCAAAGCTTGCAATAACAAATAATGCACATCTGAAGCGGGATCAAACCCAATTTTTTTGCCGCGCAAACCTGCTAACGTCCTAATTGGGGAGTTTTTCGGCAACAAAATCGCTTCACCGCGCGGCGCAGGCGGTTCATAACCGACATAAAACAAAGCTGCGCCCGCCGCTTGGGCAAAAATCGGAGAAGTTTCTCCCGTCGCCCCAAAATCAATACTGCCCAAAGCAATACCTTCTAACAATTTCGAGCTGGAGGAAAATGGAATCCATAACACTTCAATACCAGAATAAGACAGGTGTTTGTCCAAATCGCCGCGTGCTTTCAGCAAGGGCAAACTTCCATATTTTTGGTAGCCAATCCGCAAATGTTCGCCCGCCATAACTTTGGAGGACAAGATCAAAATTAAACTGACAAAAGTCAGAACACTTATAAACTTTACGACTACGGTAATAGCTTCTAAAAGAGGATATTGTCTGCTGGGGGGTGGATTTATTTCGTTCATAATTGACACTTCCCTAAAAATAGTCTACTCATTTTCAGAATAGTTCACTTTAGGAACTATTTAAAATATTTATTTTATCTACACTTATCGCATAACTATCTATATCCTATCGATATAATCTACAACTTATCAAGTCTTATAAATCACTTAGGCATATTGTTACGACTAAAAAACGCTTACCTAGCTATTTAATTAAAATATAATATTTTTATAGTTTAATTTTATTAACTACTTATTTTTTAATAAATAATATAATTATAACTAATCTTTATGCCAATAACGTTTCATTTTTTGTCGAGCAGTGATAATTTTATCAATCCCACGCGCAGTTAATTGCCAACGCATTGCCCCGACTTGCGCTGTATCTAAAGTCGTAATTTGCTGGCGATGATAACGTTCCACAACATCCGCTTTTGGCAAGTGAAAACGGTTTAAATAACCCGTCGCCAATAATGCCCATTGCGGATGTACGGCGGCAATGAATTCAGGCGAAGACGAAGTACGGCTGCCATGATGCGGCACAATCAGCACCGTTGCCGCCAAATCTTTCGCCTGACTGATTAAAGTTTGTTCGGTTAATTTTTCAATGTCGCCCGTGAATAACACTTCACCGCCCGCCGTGCTGATTTTTAGTACGCAACTATAGTTATTCGATTTTTGGTAACTGTCCGTTGGCGCAGGATGCAAAATTTGAAATTCCACCCCATCCCATTGCCAAATTTGCCCCGCCGCACACCAATCAGTCACGGGACTTAAAAAACGTTCAGGCTGCCCGCTGAGCAATTGGCGCACGGGCATTGCCGCCAAAATACTCGCCGCACCGCCGCTGTGGTCATTGTCGCCATGACTGATGATTAAGCTATCCAACGCACGAATCCCCTGCGATTTTAAAAACGGCAACACCACGCGTTTTCCCATGTCCACGCCAAATAAATTCATGCCAGTGTCGTACACTAAATTGTGTTGCGCGGTTTGCACCACCAGCGACAAACCTTGTCCCACATCGAGCAGCGTAAACCACGCTTCACCGTGGGCAGGACGTGCGGGTGTGATTAGAAATAAGGGCAATAACCAAATGCCGCCCAGAAAACCGATAAAAGGCAGGCGTAACAAAGGCGATAACCACAAACTCAATCCAACAATGCTTGCGATGGCTGCCCATAAGGGCGGTGGGGATAATTGCAATAAGCTATACGGTTGTTGTGCGAGAAATTGCAGTACCGCCCACAATATTTCCCACAAATGTGCGGCAAGCGTCAATAAACCCGCACCTAAACTGGGCGAAAGTTGCATGAGAAAAGTGCCGATTAAACTCAGCGGGGTAATTAATAAACTGACCACGGGAATGGCGAGTAAATTAGCGGGAAAACTGGCGAGTGAAATTGTGCCGAACCAAATCCATAACAGCGGAAATAAGCCCACTGTGATGGCAATTTGTGGCAATAAAAATAAAGCGAGTTTTCGATGATAGGGATTTTGGGCGGCGTGAAAAAATTGGGCTTGTGCGCTATACATCAACAAGCCAACCGCTAAAAATGACAGCCAAAACCCAAGCGCCATCACTGCCAAGGGATCGAACAGCAAGACCGCCCACAAGGCAATTGCCATAATATTGGTGCTGCGTATGCCGCGTTTTGAAAATAACGCCAACATTACCGCACTAATCATTAATGCTGTGCGTAATGAAGGTACGGCTGAACCCGCAAGAATCACATACGCCCATGTTGCCAATACGCTGCAAATGCTGGCGATATATTGCGACGGAATCAAAAAGGATAAGCCTAAAATTGCCCAAACGTAACGGCTCACAAAAAACATCAATACTGTAATCGCGGTGATGTGCGTGCCTGAAATCGCAATCAAATGATTGATGCCCGTGTTGCGAATCGTGTCCCACTGCGGTGGTTTGATGAATTGTTGTACGCCCAGCACCAGTGCGACCAAAATACTACTGGCTTTAGGATGTTGGGGCAGGGCTTGAATAATTTGTTGCGCCAAACGTTCGCGTTGAAAATGTAATTCCCAATCGCTGGGTTCTGCAATTAAGCTGCTGGTGAATTTATCTTGCACCCGCCCCGAGGCACGAATTCCTTGTTGAAACAGCAGCGCGGAATGGTCGAACACGCCAAAGTTTAGCTCGCTGCGTGGCGGTTTTAATTTCACATAAAATTCCCAACGTTGCCCTGCGTGCAAAATTAAATCTGGGGTAGTTGTCCACGAAAGTTTAGTTTTTAATTCAAAGGGAGTGATTTTTTCCGCGCTGCTAATGTTTTCAATATCAAACAAAAAACGCCACGAGTGGGCTTCGCGTACAGGAATATTGTTGATTTTGCCCGTGACTTTAACAGAGATATTTTCTAAATGTGTGGGCAGACTGTGCGCGAGAATTAAATCAGCACGCCATAACAAATAACAAAATCCGCAGGCAAACCAAAATAAAAATAGGCTTTTTGGGAAACGCCACGCCAGCAAAGCAAGTGCAGGCAGGACAAATAAATAAGCTAAACTGGGAAGTTGCGGCAATTGCTGGGCGGTTAAAATTCCTAGGAAAAATAAGAGCGCGGCACTACGCATGAGGGGTTCTACTTTTGAAGAGTTTTGAAATTGTGCATTGCCTGTCTGTCAAGCCTTGCTTGACAATTTGGAAAACCTGAAGCATCTTCAAACTGTGCTGTCAGCATTTGGAAACAAGAAAATTTGATCAAGCTTAGGTTTTAGAGACGCGCTTAGATTTTACAAATCTGATCCAATAGTGACATGCAGCCGCAGAGGTTTACCAGGTTCACTCAGCGCGGTTGCCACATCCACCCGAATCAAACCTACAGGTGACTGCCAACGTACCCCCACCCCTGTACCCTGTTTTAAGGGTGTGTTAAAACTATTCAGTGCGTTACCTACATCATAAAATGCCGCTAAGCTCCATTTATCTAAAATACGATGTTCATATTCCGCACTGCCTACCAGCAAGTTTTTTGCGCCAATCACTTGCCCCGTCGCATTTTTTGAACCTAGCGAATTGTAATCATAGCCACGCACACTGCGATCCCCGCCTGCAAAAAAGCGCACGGACACAGGCAATTCATTAAAATCACCTGATAAATTCTGCGGAATATAGGTGTAGCCCATGTCACCCCGCAACAGCACCCGCCCCGACTCACCCACGGAGCGAATCACAATGCCACTCAGCTTGGTTTGCACGAAA
>JBDLSS010000009.1:0-7163 GCA_039799345.1 Pseudomonadota bacterium | reverse complement strand
GCTACTTTCTGTTACAACTTAATTGATGACACACCCTAGCGTACTTATTTTTCCTTGTTCCCAAACAGAGTTTCAATAGAGGAACGAAGCGCATTACCACTCTAATTCTTGCATGAAAAACGAGGGGTGTTTTCCTTAACTTAATAGTCATGAAACAGAGTTTGGGGACGAGAGAAGTAGAATCTACTTTCAGTTGCGTAACTTCTATAAACTTCAAACAGACTTTATGTATTAGGGGAAAACTGCACCGTCATTCATGCCGTGCCGTGTGTCGACATCGTATTGTTTATTGCGCTCGACATATTGATTTACAATGCTGTACGCCAATTCGTTCGCCTCGAGTTCCACAGTTTTGCAATTGCTACGCGCCCCCATGGACAGCAATGCCGTTTCAATTTCAGTGGCGGCTTCAATTCCAAAATCACGATGCCCGTTTTCATGGGCAATCAAAGCACGATAATAATTATTCCAACGGCGTTTAGTTTCTTGGTCAGCTTGGGTGTTTTTCGCCAGTTTTGGCAAAGTAAACTTCACAGCAACATCAGTTTTCACGTTCGTAATGGTACAAAAAGTTTTTTTATTGTCCCCAAAAAACCGCCATTTGACTTTCCACGAAGTGTAAGCATCATATTTGCCTGAACGTTTGGCATTCATATCTTTACGAATACTCCGCGCATCCACACCATCAACAATATAATATTCTGTGTCGGTGTTGACCACCGGTTGTGCTTGTGCGCTGCCGCCCACTAAACAAGCTATCATTATCATTTTATAACGCATTTTGGTACTCTCTTTAAAATTTATGAAAATTTAAGTCTACTTTAATTACGCCTCTAAAAGAGACTTTAAACCGATTGCTTTATGTATTTAGCTTTCTTCAGAAGATTGGGGGCGTAATGAAAAAATACTTTAGTATTCTCCACCCCTGTCCTCTTTTTTTAAAGAGGAAGCAACACGATTGAGAGTTAAAGACGCAGGCAATTTACTAAATTTCTAAAATCCGTTTGAAACAGGGTGCGTTCCCTGTAACAATGCCAGTACATGAATCACAGAGTCTAAATACTATGCCTTTTATAGCCACGCCTGACCTCAGAATTCATTATGAAACTGCGGGGGCTGGAGAAACCGTTGTTGTACTGCTACATGGTAATTTTGCCTCGTGGCGGTGGTGGATTCCTACCCTGCAAAATATACCCGACACTTATCGAGTGTACGCGCCCGACTTACGGGGTTGTGGCGACACCGAGCAAACTGAAACAGGGTATAGCATCGAGCAATTAAGCGATGATTTATTCCACTTTACTCAAGCCTTAAAATTGCCACGTTTTCATTTAGTCGGGCACTCTTTAGGCGGTGCTATTGCATTACAGTTTATTTTAGACCACCCTGCGCTGGTTGAAAGCTTAAGTTTAATTGCGCCCTCACCCGCAGAAGGTTTACCACATTTACATCCTGATCGCAGTGCATTATTCAGTTTAAACCGTTTAGCGGATGCACAAGAATTTCACTCGTTTCTGCGTAATTTTGATATGAATCGCTCGATGTTGCGACGAGCCTTGCGGCGCATGTTGCCCAGTATTACCACTGAAGATCACAGTTTTATGGCGTTGCTTGATGACGCTGCCCGTTTACCTCCACAAGCCATCGTCGGATTTTTGCGCACATTGACCACATGGGACGTGCAGGCGCGACTCGGAGAAATTCAACAGCCTGTACTGGTATTATGGGGGGAATTAGATGGTATTGTGGAACGTGAAGCCTTGGGGCGCACAGTGGCGGGTTTGCCACAAGCAAAATGGGTGATTTGGACGGGTGTGGGACATTCACCTCAATTAGAACGCCCTGCAAAATTTAACCAGTTACTGCTACAATTTATTGAAAATAATAATGTAAGCATTGAAAATCCTGCACAGGAACAAGTCACGACTGAATCGGGAATTGTGGGATGGTTTAAAAAATTTTTGCAACGATTTAAGCAGTAGAATATGAGGATGCCTCTACTTTCCTAAATAACTTGAGTTGGGGATAAGAAAACTATTTTGGCTATGACGAGTTTATTGTCAAAATCAGGATTTACAGGATTATCCGAATTAAGCAAGATGAACGCATCATGTTGAAAAAAGTTGTTTAATTCTGAAAATCCTTTAATCATGAAAATCCTGATTCTGATAATCTTTATAATTTTTATAACCAACTGGATTAATTAAACTTTCTACTATTTCTTATCCCGAACTCAGGTTAAATATTGCTATTTCGTGTAGAGACCAATATTTCCTCAAGGAAAGTGAAAATGTTGAACGCCCCTGTTTTTCAAAAACAGTTCTTGTAAAAAAGGTGTTACAAGTTTTCGTAAACTGGCAAATTCAGGCGGCTAAACTTTAAAATATACAAAGATTTAGCCTCATACACTAGCCCTCCCCTTAAGGGAATTTAAGGGCGCAGTAAAAATTTAACTGCATCACTCTTACCTATTTAAAAAATGAACCATTTACCGCATACCCAACTTGATTTTCCCCTGAATGTTTACGCGCACTGCATTTATATTCAACAAGGCAGCGTCGATTATTTACACTTTGGTTTTGTTGAAGCCGACGAAGATGCTTGGACGGTGGGCGCGCAATTGCCCCAAGAACGTTCAACCGCCTTATTGCTGGATAATTTGCCACCCGCGCCCTGTCATATTTTAGAAATTGGCTTAGGATTAGGCACAACCGCCAGCTTATTAATTGAACGCGGCTACCAAGTCACCGCCATGAGTCCCGACGCAGCCCAAGTCAGCATTGCCCAACAAAAATCGGCAAAACTTACCGCGTATTGCCAACGTTTTGAAGAATTTCAAGCCGCGCCCGAAACTTACGACTGCATCTTATTACAAGAATCTGCCCAATATATTCGCGATTTAGGCTTATTTAACAAAGCCTTCGACTTGCTCAAACCCGAAGGACAAATGTTACTGGTCGATGAATTCAGCATTTTGCGCGAATTCGACGACG
The DNA here is from genome assembly GCA_039799345.1 of Pseudomonadota bacterium. Classification (GTDB taxonomy): domain Bacteria; phylum Pseudomonadota; class Gammaproteobacteria; order Beggiatoales; family Beggiatoaceae; genus JAQTYU01. The sequence goes on along the minus strand of JBDLSS010000009.1, from coordinate 4,170 downwards.
CGCCCGAAGGCTTGCATTATTTGCCCTTTTTCATCGCCCATGCAGAACGCAGTGGATTTAGCAAAGTCGCAGAACAAGATTTATCCGCCCGCGCCGCGCCCACCGTCGATTATTTATTAACCGCAATTGATTTGCATCGCGCACGCCTGCTGGCAGAATTGCCGATTTCGGAAGCAATGCTTGCAGGTTTAGTGACCCATTTGCAGCGTTATCGCCAACATTATCAAGGTGGCAAATATGGCTATTACTTATTAAAATTTAATAGAATCAAAGCCCCACGCTGGCGACTCACCGAAGTCACCGCCGCTGAACAAGACACGGTGCGCGGTTTATTTCACAACGTGTTTGAACACGAACTGAGCCGTGAAATGTGGCATTGGAAATATGGCGACGGGCGCGGCATGGCAATTGCGGCATGGCAAGGCGCGGACATGGTGGCGCATTACGGCGGGATTTTGCGGGAAATTTCCTATTTTGGTGCGCCAAAAACCGCCGTGCAAATTGCCGATGTGATGGTTGCCTCCAAAGAACGCGGCATGTTGACCCGTCAAGGCGCGTATTTCCTCACGGGCGCAACTTTTCCAGAAACCTACGCAGGTTATGCTTCTCCCGTATTATTAGGTTTTGGATTTCCCACCGCCCGCGCAATTCGTACCGCAGAAAAGTTGGGTTTATATTCCGATGTTGGCAAAATTGTCGAAATGCACTGGGATGTATTAAACACCCGCCCTGCTTTAAAAACACGGATTCGCCATTTACAGCCTGTGGAAATCGCCCGCGACCAAGTAATTATTGACCAACTTTGGGCAGAAATGCAGCAGGATTTCCCCGAGGCGATGATGGGGGTGAAAGATTGGAAATTCGTACAACACCGTTATTATCAGCACCCGCATAAACGCTACGAATTATTGCTGATTTTTAGCCGTTTCACAGGTAAAGCTTTAGGAATTGCGGTGATTTTGCGCGATGGCGCATTATGTAAATTAATGGATGTGATTGCGCCTCGGAAAAACTTGCCGATTTTGCTCACCCAAGTGCGCCGCATGGCAGGGCGTTGGGGCATGGAAAGCGTGAAAGCATGGATTACGGAAAATTACGCGCCTGTGTTTACCCATTGTGACGGCTCGGCACATCCCACTGACGTGCGAATTCCGCATTGCGTGTGTTATGTCGGGCCTGAAACGGAGACGGTGCGCGGGCATTGGTGGCTGATGTGGGGTGATACGGATTTTATGTAAATAACAGCTCTCTCCCTGAGGCACTCAGAGGTTTATCAAGTGTAATGCTTTGAAAACTCATGTCGCCGAAAATGCTATTAAATACCCTGAGTGTAGGATAAGAAATAGCAGAAACTTTAATCAATCCAGTTTGACAAAAAAGTTGCAAAGATTATCAGAATCAGGATTCACAGGATTAAAGGATTTTCAGAATTAAAAAAACTTTTTCAACATGATGCGTTTATCCTGCTTAATTCGAATAATCCTGTAAATTCTGATTCTGACAATAGACTTGTCATGACCGAAACAGTTTTCTTATCCCGAACTCAGGTTAAATACCTGAATGAGGGTGGCAGTTAAAATAAAAAAGACCTGTTCAACCCCTTGTTGAAACAGGTCTTTTTTACATTTGAGGATTAAAATAGCAGCGAGCGCAGCAAGAATGCAAAATTATGCTAGGAGAGAAGCTAAATTCTTTTTGAGTTTTTTCATCGCATTATTTTCGATTTGACGAATACGTTCTGCAGAAACTTGATAGTGATCCGCCAATTCTTGCAGCGTTGCTTTATCATCATTTAACCAACGTTTTTGTAAAATATCTTGGCTGCGTTCATCTAATTCAGATAAAGCGTGATGTAATTGTCCGTTGCCATGATTTTCCCATTCGTTTTGTTCAATCACAATCGCGGGATCATAACGATTGTCTTCCAAATAGGAGACGGGCGCGACACTGTCATTTTCATCGTCCATTTCGGTGGGCAAATCAAATGACGTATCATTGCCACTTAAACGAGATTCCATTTCTAATACATCTTTTGCGGTCACACCTAAATCTTGGGCAACGTGGTCGACTTCTGCTTTAGTCATCCAGCCTAAACGTTTTTTCGCACTGCGTAAGTTAAAAAATAATTTACGTTGCGCTTTGGTGGTGGCGACTTTGACAATACGCCAGTTGCGCAAAATATATTCATGAATTTCGGCTCGAATCCAATGCACTGCAAAGGATACTAAACGCACGCCAACGGTGGGATCAAAGCGTCTCACTGCTTTCATCAAACCGATACTGCCTTCTTGAACTAAATCACTTTGTGGTAAGCCATAACCACGATAAGTGTTTGCAATGTGCAGCACAAAACGCAAGTGTGACATCACCAAAGTGCGTGCGGCTTCTAAATCATTATGTTCACGATAACGGGCAGCAAGTTCACGTTCTTCTTCCACAGTCAACATCGGAATTGTACGGACGGCTTGCGCGTAGTTTTCTATGCTTTGCCCCGGAACGGCAAGTTGCAAATTAAGAGTCAAGGTATTTGACATGCTTTTATGCTCTCTAGTGAGATTTGTTGCTGTAAATTTTAGCACTCTGCTAAAGAGAGTGCTAATAATTTAATTGCGAACAAAGGAAATTGCGACTTATACTTGAGTATAATACTCATGTATTATTATGTCAATATGTGTTAAGTATGCGAAAACTGTAGAAATTGTCAAGTATTTTTTGCATGTAAGTGGGCGATAAGCGGCTTTGAAAAATGGGTAGTGCCAAATAAGTAAGGACTTTAGCCAGCTTATTGTCTGAATCAGGATTTACAGGATTATCCGAATTAAACAGGATTACCCACTGATATTAACAACATAGGAGTTACGCAGCTTCGGTAGGTTGGGTTGCCATCGGCAACCCAACATTACCCTAAAGTTTCCCAAGCATTGTATTTTTTCATTCCACATTTTCGTTGGGTTGCCGCTGGCAACCCAAACTATAGGTTTTTACTGGAACGTTTGAGAACATCAGAATAAGCTGAAACCTTACGGTGCAGGTTACAAACCTGCACCAGCTTCGGTAGGTTGGGTTGCCATCGGCAACCCAACATTACCCTAAACTCCCCCAAACATTGTATTTTTTCATTCCATATTTTCGTTGGGTTGCCGCTGGCAACCCAAGCTACAGGTTTTTATTGGAACGTTTGAGAACATCAGAATAAGCTGAAACGTTACGGTGCAGGTTACAAACCTGCACCAGTTTCGTTTTAAAAACCTAGCAGGTCTCACGGTGTTTTCCTTAACTTAATAGCAGTGACACTTTATTTAAGAACGAGAAGAACTAAAGATTGTCTGAATCAGGATTGATAGAATTACCCGAATTAAGCAGGATTAAACCCTAATCCTAAAAATCATTCGCTATTCATTACCAAAAGTTCAATTGATTCAAAACGCGTCCGCATTACCCATAATGTTAAAAGACATCATGTGTAAATCTTGACGTTGTCGCCAGCTTAAAAATTCCCAAAATTTCCGCGCCAACTCATTTTCTTTCATCACAAAAATATGACATTTGCGAATGCCCAGTGCGTGTAAAGAAATCTGACTTTTTTCCACCAAGGAACTGGCAATGCCATTGCGCCGATATTCAGGAGCAACCGCTAAATGATATAAATAGCCGCGCCGACCATCATGTCCGCACAAAATCGCCGCGATAATTTTTTGATGGTAACGCGCCACAAAACTTAAATTTGGATTGCGCTGCAAATAACGCTCTAAATTACGACGGTTATCATCTTCACGAAGATTAATACCTTCACAAATCCGCCATAACTCGGTCACTTCTTGATAATCTTCAATATGTAAAGCTTGGATTTCAATGTTCATAATAATAAATTCATTGGGGTTGCGTCTAAATGATGAACAATCAATTGTTTACTGGGCACAGCCTTACGCGCCAATTCTTCTAAACGCGGGTGGTGCGTGAAGAATAAAATCTGCGTGCGCTGGCATAATTCTCCCAGCACCGACAGTGTGGCGCGGGAGCGTTCATCATCAAAATTAATCAAAATATCGTCTAACACCAAAGGCAACGGGGTGTGACGGGTTAAATAGCGTTCAATGCTGGCAAGATACAAAGCTAAATACAATTGATCGCGCGTGCCGTCGCTCATTGCTTCGGTGGGAATGCCTTGCC
>JBDLSS010000008.1:0-2803 GCA_039799345.1 Pseudomonadota bacterium | reverse complement strand
ACTATCGACTGCTATCCGATTGAGGACATCATACATAACACTCGCCATTGCGTAAGCATGTTTTCCCGCCTGCTTGGCATTGCTGTGGGAGATTTCTCCAAACTCTTCAATCACATTGGGCGTGGAAGGCAGCATTATCTTGCTACCATCAATCCCTAAGACTCTCATCCCTGTCTTGGAATGATAATCATCATCTCCATACATCACATCGACCACCGCTTTCTGATTGAGTTCAATAAACGCGGTATGTTTGAGCTGCATTCTGCGCTGACTAAAGGCACTGTGACTGACAGGACTGACTCCCAAATGAAGGCTCATCTCGTTTAATAACAGCTGCATGGACTTCACTCCTTTTTGCAATAAAAGAGTTATTAATAAGGGAAAGCTTAGTTTTCTATCCCGTGTGAAGTCTGTGGGGTGAGCGCGATGTTGCTCTTTGAAATTTTCCCTGTGGATTAGTTCTCCACTTTGAGTTAACCCTAAGCTTTTTTAACATGAGCGGTTTTCCTGTGTGTTTTGTCTATAACTATAGTTCCTTTTTGTCCTTAACTTAATGGCTGTGAAACTCTATTTGGGAACAAGGAAGAAATATTCGGGGCTTCAGTTAATTCAAAAACTTAACAAATCGGCGGTTTAGTATTATTAATCCGTTGATAAAACGAACCTTTATCCCAAAAACCATCATCCGCACAACCTAAACAACCATGTCCTGAATTCACAGGATAGGAAGTTCCTTCATTCCATTTGGTGACCGCACACGCATTATAGGTCGTAGGGCCTTTACAGCCCATTTTGTACAAACAATAGCCTTGTTTTGCTTCATCACTGTCCCAAGTTTCCACAAAACGCCCCGCGTCAAAATGCGGACGGCGATAACATTTATCGTGAATGCGTTGGCTGTAAAACATCTTGGGGCGATTTTGCGAGTCTAATTCGGGCAGCTCATCAAAAGTGATTAAATAACTCAGCACACCCACCATGACTTCTGCAATGGGGGGGCAACCAGGCACTTTAATCACGGGTTTATCCGTAATCATTTTATGAACGGGCGTGGCTTGGGTGGGATTGGGATAGGCGGCTTGCACACAACCATAAGCCGCACAATTTCCCCATGCAATCACTAATTTACAATCAGCAACTGCATGTTTTAATTGTTCGGAAAAGGGTTTGCCGCCGATAATGCAAGACATGCCATCTTGTCCCATCGGTGCGTTACCTTCGATGGCAACGACGTAATTACCTTTATAAGCCGCAATGGTTTGCTCAAGGCTCAATTCAGCCTGTGCACCCGCCGCCGCCATTAAAGTGGGGTCATAATCCAGCGAAATCATTGACAAAATCACGTCTTTTGCCAAAGGCTGTGCCGCCCGAATAAAGGATTCTGAGCAACAAGTACATTCCATACCATGCAGCCACAATACGGGTAAACGCGGCTTGGTTTCCAGCGCGTAAGCAATACGCCCAATATAATCCGCAGATAAACCCAAAGAGGTTGCCATCAAGGTACAAAACTTCATAAAACTGCGTCGGGTAATGCCTTGCCGCCGCATAACTTCATAATACGTTTCCATTTTCATCAAATTTCCTTCCTGGTCTGAAAGCTCTCCCCTTCAGGGGGAAAACTTGACTAGACAACGATGCGTTAGTTTCGCTATCCTTTCGGTAAGCTCCTCGTTCACGGGGAGGCAATCCACCGTCCTCTATCCGTCGGTGGCCATTGTGTTAGAAAGTCACTTGGCGGATGAGGTTCAGTGTGGATTGAAACAGGACTCCTACAGCGGGTAATTAACGGCACATTTTGGATTGCAGATTCGCCATATAGCTGGCAATTTGGTCAAACTCGGTCTCGGTCAAACGCCCTAAAATCGCTTTTTTATTGGGCACGATATTCAAGGAGTTTTTAATAATTTCGACAAATTGGGCCGGCTTGAAATTTTGACCATGACAGCCTTGGCAATTTTTTTGATACAGATTTTTGCCTGCGGTTAAGGTGTTGTTTAAAGCATCCGCACTGAGAAATTTCTGTTCACAACCCACCACATCATCGGCAATCCCATTGCCATTACAATCACCATCCACCAAACCATCGCTGTTATAATCCCCGCTAATGTGTGGCGGTAAACCCACTGAAAACTGCAAGATATTCAAAGGTGTTAGCCATACGGAACTGTTGAAAGGTGATGCGCCAACTTGGGTGATGATTTGATAGACGGGATAAATTCCCACAGACATGCCCTCGCTGGCGATACTTAAAAGCGTAGAGTCACCTGTGAAAATTTGTTTTGCTAAATAAGGTGTTGGCGTGGTTTGCAGCCCTAAAGTAGGCGTGATAAACACCAGTTGTTCATTACTAGGCAATTGCGTGGCTAAATATAAATCACCTGTCAAGGGGGTGGTGAGGTGTAAATTAATTTCTAAAGCGACTGCATTGTTATACAACACAGGATTAGGGGTCAGTAGTTGCGTCTCTGCAAAGCAATTCACACTGCTGCATAAGACTAGATAAAACAGTTTGCGTAGCATAGTATTGAACTCGCAGTTTTATAATGCGACAAGGATTGAATGAATAAATCCGACAAATGCTTGGGGTGGGATTTTTATCAACTCATCCTAGGGCGTCATGTCATCAATTAAGTTTTAACTGCGCCCCAACTCCCTAAAGAGGGCTAAACCTTAAAACCAGCCCCTAAATCCCCTACAGGGGACTTAAATCATTAAATAACTTGTTTGTGTTTAGCCCCCTTTAGGGGGAGGGCTTAATCAAAGAGTTAAATCACTTTATCAAATAAACAGTTACGACATA
>JBDLSS010000007.1:0-3422 GCA_039799345.1 Pseudomonadota bacterium | reverse complement strand
GGGTCTGATTAGCCAGTCCACCCTCTTAAGCAAAGTTTTTGCATAAGAGGGAGTTACAATAATATCTACTTTAACTACTTATTTAAAAACGTGATTTAAATCTTTGACACAGCCCTCCCCCTAAAGGGGACTTTAAACATTAAACAAATTGTTTATGTTTAGCCCCTTTTAAGGAGCTGGGAAGGAGAGTCCCAAAGTAGAAGAAGTTTAAAATGTCTGCAAAAGAAGCCAAGGATGTTGAAACCGAGCCTGCATAAACATAAAACCCTCTGTGCAGGAATCAATACCTGAAAGCCTTAACAAATTGAGTGCCATGCTTCTCAATATCGCCATCACTAAAGCCTGACGAGGCTTCTTAAGTCTACATTAGCTATTTCCTCTTTCTAAGTTTTAGGAGTTACGTAGTTGGCGGAAAACTAGCATCGAAAAGGGAATGAATCCGAAACGATGTAACGAATACGACTATATAAACTTTCTGGTGGCAGCTCAGAAAAGCTATAGCTGTCTTGAGGCTAGTCGAGTACAACCCCTACATACTATGAACCCTGATAATGATGCTCTCTGGCAAGAAGCCGAACCGATGGTAAAGAAAGATAAGGGCTTGCTTGTCTTGGATGATTCAACACTCGATAAACCCTATGCCCAGAAAATCCCCTTAGTCTACCGACATGGGTCTGGAAAACATCACGACGTTGTCAAAGGTATTAATCTCTTGACCCTGTTATGGACGGATGGAGACAAACATGTTCCGTGCGACCATCGTCTCTACGATTTAGCCAATGGGATACCCTCTAAACATATTTTTATATGCACTTGTCCTAGCCGTTTGCCCCGCAAGCGATAAAATACGGATCGTCTATGTTAGAATACCCTAAGAAATCAACAGACATCGAGCAGCTTATCCGCACTCTCCTGTTGCATCACCGCTAAGAATAATGCTCACGCTTTGTTCACAGACTCACCCTGTGATAGACCCGAAACTATGTATCGAACACACTATACTGATTCGCAATTATTTGACCCCCAACAAATTGTTGACGCACTAAAATTGGGTACGCCCGCGCTCAAGGTGTTCCGCGAAATTTTACAACGCGGACATGATATTTTAAAAGCGCGTTACCAAAGTCATCACAATGCCAGCGAATATGTAAAACAACGCGCTTGGTTAGTCGATCAAATCCTGTGGCGTGTTTGGCAGCAATATTCATGGCGCGAACCCGAAAATATTGCGCTAATTGCTGTCGGAGGTTATGGGCGCGGAGAATTACATCCCTGTTCCGATGTAGACATCATGATTTTGTTTGCACACGAACCCAGTGATCCCGCAACCTTGAGTAATGTTGAAAACTTAATTATGTTCCTGTGGGATATGCGTTTAGAAGTGGGACATAGCGTACGCACTTTAGAAGAATGTGCCGAAGAAGCCGCCGCCGACATTACCACCGCCACCAATCTGGTCGAAGCACGTTTGTTGATTGGGCAGCCTGAATTATTTCGCACCATGCAAGCCCGTATTTCTTCAGAATTCATGTGGACCAGCAAAGAGTTTTTTGAAGCTAAAGTTCAGGAACGCATTGAAAGACATCGTAAATATCACGACACCGCCTACAACTTAGAACCGAATATTAAAGAAGGACCGGGCGGTTTACGCGATATTCAAATGATTGGCTGGGTGGCAAAACGCCATTTCGGTGCAACCACGCTTTATGATTTGGTGCAGCATGGATTTCTCACCGAATTTGAATATCAAAGTTTGGTCGCAGGACAAGAATTTATTTGGCGCATTCGTTGCCAATTGCATTTATTAGCAGGGCGACGCGAAGATCGTTTATTATTCGACTATCAACGTCCGCTGGCGACAATTTTCGGTTTTCACGACGATGATTCGCATCTGGGCGTAGAAAGCTTTATGAAACAATATTATCGCACTATCATGGAGTTAGGTACGCTTAACGATATGTTGATGCAATTGTTTCAAGAAGTATTATTGTATAGTGACGCACCCGCTTCAATTTACGCATTGAACAAGCGTTTTCGCGTGCACAATGATTTTATTGAAGTCACTTACGACAAAGTGTTTTTACATTATCCGTTCGCACTGCTCGAAATTTTCCTCTTGATGCAGCAACATCCAGAAATTAAAGGAGTGCGTGCCAGCACGATTCGTTTAATTCGTCAGTATAAATGGCTAATTGATTACGCCTTTCATAAAGATTTACGCGCCCGCAGCTTATTTTTTGAAATCATTCGTCAGCCCCAAGGTTTGACCCACGCGCTGCGCAACATGAATCGTTATGGGATTTTGGGGGCGTATATTCCCGCCTTTGGGCGCATTGTTGGACAAATGCAATATGATTTATTTCATGTGTATACTGTCGATCAACACACGATTTTCGTGATTCGCAACCTGCGGCGTTTCCACATGGAAAAACATGCCGAAGAATTTCCATTTTGTTCAAAAATCGCGCAAACCTTGCCCAAACCTGAATTATTGTATTTAGCAGGTTTATTTCACGACATCGCCAAAGGGCGCGGCGGCGACCATTCCCAACTTGGTGAATTGGAAGCCCTGCATTTCTGCGAATCGCACGGCTTAAGCGACTATGATTCGCGTTTAGTCGGCTGGCTGGTGAAAAACCATTTAATTGTTTCCACCACCGCCCAGCGTCAAGATATTTCCGACCCTGAAGTGATTAACGCTTTTGCAGAACGCATTGGTGACACCGTGCGTTTAGATTATTTATATTTGCTTACCGTTGCCGACATTCGTGCGACGAATCCCACCTTATGGAACAGTTGGAAAGATTCTTTACTGGCTGAGCTGTATCGTAAAACCAAGCATGTATTGCGCTATGGCACTGAAAAAGCACTGGACAAACAAGTGCGGATTCAAGAAATCCAAAACCAAGCGCGTCATCTGATGGGCACGCAAGAAGATGATGCACGGATTACAGGTTTATGGTTGGATTTGGGCGACAATTATTTCTTACGTTCCTCTCCCAATGATGTGGCGCGGGAAACCGAGGCAATGCTGCAACATTTATCCAGCGATGCACCGCTGGTATTGGAACGCCCTGATAAACAAGGCGGTACGGAAGTTTTAATTTATACTTTAGATCGGGATTATTTGTTTGCAGACACCACTTATTGTCTCGAACAACAGCATGTGAATATTGTGGATGCTTATGTTGTCCCTACGCAGCGTGAGTATACAATTGGTGGCTATACTATATTAGAAGAAGACGGTACTGAATTAAGCCGTGAACGTATTGAAAATGTATTGCAAGGTCTGCGTTATGCCTTGAATCGTGATAATAATGTGCCGTTCTGTCCGATTAATCGCCGTGTGCCGCGCCAATTAAAGCATTTTCCTGTGCCAACACGTATTACTTTTGCTCAAGACCCACATAATAGTACTTTAA
>JBDLSS010000006.1:0-3275 GCA_039799345.1 Pseudomonadota bacterium | reverse complement strand
GCTTGCACCAACACTGGGTGGGCTAGGATTTGGAGAGATTTTTCCTACGTTTTCTTGCATCATACTGACTTCACGTAAGAAACGTTGTTTCTGCGCCGCATCAACCCGTTCACCGATTAATAATTTTTCGATGACATCGACCGCTTCATAAAATAAGGCAACTTGTTCGGGGGTGGGTACAACTTTGCGTTCAAACATCACCCGCGATAATTGTTCCATCGGTGCTGCGAAGACCGCAATTTCCAATAAATTAACGCTTTTAGAACTACCATTTAGAGTATGAAATGCACGCTCGGGTGGTTGAGACATCGCTTGTTCAGGATTATCTTCATACTCCATCAGGAATTTTTTCAAACTTTGCAGATGCTGTTCAGCTTCATGTTTGAAAATATCCAGCAAAATAGGATCAAGCTCATCCTCATCTTCATTGACCGAAGGCTTGGCAACGGGAGTTACGGCTTCAAATACTCTAGGTATTTCAGGAATGATTTCTTCCTCAGCCAGTAACTCATCAAGACTATTTGTAAATAGACCTTCACTGCTGGGCAATTCCCCAAAAGGATCATCATTGGGAATATCGCTGGGCGCGTCGGAAAAATCCTCAAAGCTGGGTAATTCCCCAAAACTCTGATCACCCTCGCCCAAAGACATCAGCGCGTCCCCTGCAAACTCATCGTCACCTTCCAGCGCAGTGTCTTCTTCAAAAGCGGTTAAGGATTCAGATTCAAGCTCTTTTTCAACTTTGGCAGGTGCAACTTTAGCGGGTTCAGGCGTTTGGATTTTTGGTGGTGCAGATTCTGTAACGGGCGTTGCGACTGCTTCTTGAACAACACCTTCGGGCGCGTCAAATTCCCCAAGGTTTTGCCCCTTGGTTTGTGCAAAACATTCAGCTTGAGAAATTAATAAGACTTCTTTGTAATCCAGCGGCTCAGTATTTCTGAAATGTTCAATCATGCCGGGAATTACACCCGCCACTTGCGCAATTAAACTGAGTAATAATTCATTGCGGGGCAAACTGCCATCGAGTACACGATTGAGCATGTTTTCAAACTTCCAGCCCAATTCCCCAATTACCGTCGCACCCACTAAACGCCCACTGCCTTTCAGGGTATGAAACGCGCGACGCAACACCGTGGCAGCCTCGGCATCATTAGGATCGGCTTTCCATTCAGCAAAACTATTATTAATTTCTTCGAGAACTTCCTGCACTTCTTCAATGAAAATCTCAAGGATTTCCTCATCCACTTCAGAAGCTGGGGTCTGTGCTGGAATATCAAGCAATTTCATTGTCGCGTCTCAATAAGCAAATTCAGTGTGATGTCAGTGGGCACTATTGAAGCTGTGCCGCACACTTAGCCGTAATGTCTAAAATTCCTTTAGCATCCATCGGATTACCCGCCAAGGTGTCTAAAAACATCTCCAAGCTGATTAGCGCGTCTGCTAAAGCTTTTTGTTGATTTTCAGGGGGTACTCTACGATTTTTAATAAAAGTATGCTCAATGTAACGATTACAATGGTTTAACAATTTGGCTGCCCGATCTTCAGAAGCAATACTTAAAAAGCCCCCAATTTGTTTGAGGCGTTCAGGCACTGCCATTAAACTTTCATCTTGTTGAGCGGGATTATCTAAAAAGCTTACAATCGGTTGAATCACTTGGCTTAATTCAGTTTTTGCCTCGGACACGGCAACACTCAACACCAGTTTAAATTGTGGGGTCGCAGAATAAGCGGTGTTTAAACTTTGTTGGAGCAATTGGCGCGCGTGCACCCCTTGCACTCCTAAAATTTCCAAGGCGGTAGAGACTTTCAACAAATTATTGGCAATGTCTAAAAAGGCTTGCTGTTCGGGCGGGCTGCGTTCTTCAACAATGTCTTTAATTAATTTCGCTTGTTGTAACAAGGAATTACGCTGCACCATCAAACCCAACAATCCCAAAGTATTCCCCATGTTCGATAACATTTCGACCAAGGGCGCAAGTTCGGACACGGAGGGATTTTCAGCACGGTTGAAAATATCTAAAGTCTCTTCGACACGGGTAAAATCATCTTTCAATAAGGTAATCACCGTTTTCATCAATTCGATGTCAGGCCCTGTGAGAATCATCCGTGCCGCTTGTAATTCGGCTTCTGTCGGCAAGTAAGCGGACAGTTTGAAAACTTCTTTCACCGCCAAAATTTGTTTGCCTGTGGAGCGGGCATGGGCGGCAAAATACAATAAATTGTTAAGCAAAGGTTTTGGCGGGGCAAGTCTCAAGGCGGCATTACCATGCTCTGCCAAAGATTTCAAAATCCCATCCAGTTGCTTAAACGCATTTAAAATCGCAGTGCTGGGTTCTAAACCACGCTGCAAAATGGCTTCCAGCAAACCTTCACTGATCCACCACAATTTAGTTAAAGGGGCTGTGCCTGTGGCTTGTTGTAAACGTTGCATCACGGTGTACAACATTTTCCAAGACTCGCCCTCTTTAGGATTTTTGAGCAGAGCCATCAAGCTTTTTTGAAATGCCGCCCGCATCTTGTTGATATAGTCTTTAAACTTATCATCTGCCAATTTGGGCGCAGCCGCGACAGGAATCACGGTGTTTAAATCAGGCGTGAAAAAGCTCGAAGCAGCTAACGCAGGTTGCTTACGAAGGGCACGTAATTCGTTGAGCAAAGGCAACAATGCAACAGGCATATCTTGTTGCACGATGGTCAGATGGTCTAAATAATTGGGCAATTGCAACAGGGCGCGCATCAAGATGTCATAGGTTTGAGTATCGCCTGCAATTTTCCCCGCCAATAAGGTCCGAATCGTCACTTCAATATCTTGGACGAGCAGGGCGGCGGTTTGTAATTCCAGAATACTCAACACCCCACGAATTTCGTGCAGCAGCAATACACACTGCTGCAAAGGTGCAGTTTCATTGGGGTTTTCCACAAACTGCTCAAGTGCTTGGCGTGTTTGTTTGAGGCTTTCGTCAATCGTTACCTTAACCCACGTCAGGGCAGCATGTTTCATTAAAACACCTTCATGGTTAGCCTACTGTCGATGATGCGCTACGCATTAAGCTGCGTATTGCTCACTCATTTCGGTAATACTCTTTTGTGCCTCATCAGGCAGCTTGAAGCCTGCCACCGAGGTTCTCAGTTCATTTGCCAGTTTTGCCAAGCGTTCAATCGAAGCAGCGGTTTCATTGGTGCCGTTTGAAGTTTGCGTGGTGATTTCTTGAATAATCGTCATCGTGCCCGAAATATTAGAAGCCACGGCTGCTTGGGTGCGCGAGGTTTGAGAA
>JBDLSS010000005.1:0-2576 GCA_039799345.1 Pseudomonadota bacterium | reverse complement strand
TAAATATCTTGAACCTGAAATGCTGCTGATTTCCCCAGGCAGTTTTCGCATGGGTAATATTCAAGATGGCGCAAAAGGGGGTGAACCTGATGAATTACCTGTGCATGATGTCACCTTGACTAAGGCCTTTGAAATTGGGGTTTATGAAGTAACTTTTACAGAATATGATTTATTTTGCGAAACCACCAAACGCGAAAAACCTCGGGATAATGGTTGGGGACGTGATAAACATCCCGTGATTAATATTTCTTGGCATGACGCGGTCAGTTATGCCGAATGGTTAAGCAGTCAAACGGGTAAAAAATACCGCCTTCCTAGCGAGGCAGAATGGGAATATGCCGCACGCGGGGGTAAAGATAGCCGTTTTTGGTGGGGCAATGAACCCCAGAAAGATATGGCAAATTGCGGCGATTGCAGCAGCGAATTCAGTGAAATTCAACAACCTCAAGTCGTGGGAAAATTCCCAAAAAATCCATTTGGTTTACATGACATTATCGGTAATGTCTGGGAGTGGGTAGATGATTGGTATGGTTCTTATTCCCACGGCGCACAAACCGATCCGATGGGTGCAAAATATGGCGTGCACAAAGTGATTCGAGGCAATGCGTGGTCGGATACAATTTGGCGGTCACGTTCTTCGTTTCGGGGTTATCACGAACCGAAACGTAAAACCAGTTATTTAGGTTTTCGTTTGGTGAGACAACCGCAATGAGTCAGAGATTAAAACATGTTATGTACGGCATATTGTTATTATTGGCGGCGATGCTGGGTGGGGCGAGGGCGTTTGTCGATTACAGTCTGAACGACGGTTTACAACAGGTTGTTAAAAATCTTTCCAAACACGTAACTTTGCGTTATTCATCGGCTTATTTGTCGTGGATGGGCGCGGTGGTGATTGAAAATATACAGGGCAGTACGCCGCTCGGTTTAAATTTTTCCATTACCGAACTGCATTTACCTGTGGCTTATCAATACTTAAATTTGTCCACAGCTTTGCCGAGTCACTTTTCACTGGAATTAAACGGGCTGAGCATTCTCATCCCTGAAACTACGGCGCAAGATTCTTGGCAGACGATATTTAAAGCTGTGGGATATGGCGATTATTATTTGAGCAGCAAAGAGTTGCGCAACCTAGGTTATGCGCAATGGCAGGGCGATATTGCATTTTCAGGTTTGCAACAGGCAGAATTACTGAAAGTAGCAACTGTGATTAAATCGAGTGCGTGGGGTCATTGGTCTGGAGTGGTGGAATTGAATAAAGTGCCTGCTTTGCCTAAATGGGGGCAATTATCGGGACAAATTCAAGTCGCAGAAGCACGGCTAAACTATCAAGACATGGGTTTAAGTGCGCGTCTATTGGGTTTCTTGGCGCAACGTCAAGGGCAACCACTGGAAAGTTTAAAAACGGCATTAGCGCAAAAAATTACACAAGCGATTCAACAATCAGGTTTAGTGCTAGATGGCAGTGTGAACAACAGTATTAAACAATTTATTCAAGCCCCTAGCAATTTAAATGCGGTATTGCAGCCCACACCCCCGATTACAATAAATGAATTATTAAATGCGCCTTTAGAAAAATTACCTGTGCGCCTTGGCTTGAAAATGACAACAACACAACCATAGTCTAAACTGAAAGCACACGGTCATAATAAGGAGAAATGGAGATGCGTCTGTTCGCTGTTGTTAGCTTGTCACTTGCAGGATTATTCCTGAGCCTTCCCAGTTATGCTGGGCAATTTGAAACCTTTGGGAATTATGTAATTCACTACAATGCGGTCAATACTGAAATTTTATTGCCCGAAATCGCGCGTGCTAATCAGATTGTTCGCAGTAAAAATCGTGCCTTATTAAATATCTCAATCCGTAAGAGTGGTGATGATAAGAAACTGGGGGATAAAGCTGTTCCTGGTACGGTCACGGCAACTGTGACCAATTTGAATGGACAATTGGGTGTTATCGACATGCAAACCATTCAAGAACAAGATGCCATTTATTATATCGGGGTGTTTAACATCAACAATGAAGATACGCTCGATTTCGCAGTGAAGGTGACTCCTGAAAATCAGGGGAAAGCCCATGAGTTTAAGTTCCGTCAACAATTTTTTACTAATTGAGTCAAAGTAGTTTCTAAGCTGTTGTAGTTGCAAGTTTGCTTTTAGGAGGTATTTAAAAAATACCTCCTTTTTTTATTGTTTTTTAACTTCACTGCCCCTCTAAATCCCCTAAAGGGGAGTTGAAAGATCAATTATTTATTTGTTCTCAGGGCGTGTCATTAATTAAGTTTTAATTGCGCCCCACCCCCTAAAGAGAGCTAAACCTTAAAATCAGCCCCTAAATCCCCTAAAGGGGACTTAAAACATTAAATAACTTGTTTGTGTTTAGCCCCCTTTAGGGGAGGGCTAAATCATTAACGTTATTTAATTTATAGAACATTAGGTTAAGCTACTTTCTGCTTTTTCTTTTTGAGGCTATTAGAAAAAACTCACTGGGCTGTACACTTTTTCTTAAGAGCCGCATAACTTGTTGCATAGTCTGTTTTATGATGTTTTATAAAATAGTTCTAATTCAGTCAAAAT
>JBDLSS010000004.1:0-2949 GCA_039799345.1 Pseudomonadota bacterium | reverse complement strand
TCAAAATTCTTAATTCCCCTGACTTTTTCCCCGCTGTATCCACTCGATTTACAACTGGCTGAAAATTTAGCCGTTTTTGTCGCCGCACTTGCAGGAATAATGCTGACTTTATGGGCAATTTATGCAGCGTACAAACGGCGTTTTGTGTGGATAGTTTTGTGGTTATTTTATGTCATTAGCTTGCTTCCCGTACTTGGATTGCTCCAAGTCGGTTCACAGGCAGCTGCCGACCGCTACGCATATTTACCCACTTTACCGTTTTATCTGTTGCTCGCAACATTAGGGGGGCTGGGAGTTTTTCATGTTCATCAACACTACCGATTTTTAAGCCGTTTAGGCGTACTATTATTTAGTGCTCTGTTGGGACTGGTCACATTGCAGCAAAGTGGGGTGTGGCGCAATGATTGGACTTTTTGGAGTTATACCGCAAGTTTTGCCCCCAACAGTGACTTGGCGCAATTGAATTTAGGAGATGCCTATTATGAACGGGCGGTTTATGCAACAGCCAGAAAACATTATGAACTCGCCTTAGCGCACAGCTCGCCCCGCAGCCGAGGTTTAATTAGCTATCATTTAGCGCAAGCGGCTTTGAAGCAAGGTGATTTAAAAACAGTTCTGGAAATTTATCTCAATCTTACCCAACACCGTATAGAAATTGGCGTACCGCGTGCGGTGTTATTTTATGGAATTGGAAAAATTTACGCACAGCAGGGCAATGTACGAGAAGCCCGTACCGCTGTGGAACAAGCACTTGCCTTAGACCCAAAATCAGAAGCCGCGCAGAATTTATTGCGACAATTACCGTCACCCACATTCAGTTTTAGCAAACCATAGCTTTGCGGAGACGGATAATTTTAAAACAGTGCAAACGCCTCTTACTGGCAGCACCGTATTTTTTACAGTATCATGCTTTTTCAATAAGATGAGTTATGCAGTTGAATCTCTAACTATTTGATTTTACTGTGAATACTGTTATGCGGCGCACAATGCTAACTCATTAAAAAAAAAAGGAATTAGTGTTTCAACTGCATAACTCCTAAATAAGTAAGTCGCTCATATCACGAAAGTCTCGATAAGCTTTATTGACCAAGCATTTGTAATTATTAATAAATTTTTTAGCTTCTTTCAATAACTTTGTACAGGATTAAATAAATTCTAATGAAATTTTTACGTGCTACACCCAACTTTCTTTGGGGAATTTCGGGCTTATGCTTGTTATTAGGTGTGTTTTTACGCGCCCGCCAATATTTTTTTAACCGTTCGGTTTGGTTAGACGAAGCTTTCATCGCCACCAATTTAGAACGCGGCTGGCTAAATCTGCTCAGTCTGCCTTTAGATTACAGCCACAGCCATATCGCCCCCCCTGGCTTATTAGTGATTGGCAAATTATCCACCAGTATTTTTGGACAAATTGACTGGGCAATTCGTTTATTCCCCTTTTTTGCCAGCCTTGCTGCCTTATGGTTATTTTACAAACTGGCAAACCGCATACTTTCACCCGTGGCAGTGCCGATTGCAATACTATTATTCGCAATTTCAGACAGTTTAATTTTTCAAGCTGTTAATTTTAAACAATACAGCAGCGATGTAGCGATTAGCTTATTGCTGAGTTATTGGGTCATGCTGTTTGTGCAACAGACGGAATTTGAACGCAAAGATTGGATTCGTCTCGGAATTTTGGGCGCGGTGGTGGTATGGTTTTCACATCCTGCTATTTTTGTGCTGGTAACGATAGGACTGTATTTAACCCTGCATTTTATCCATCAAAAGCAATTTAAAATATTACTGCCATTGTTTGCGGTGGGCGCAGTATGGATTATCAGCTTCTTAGTTATGTATCATTTCATTTCAGGTGGCGGTATTGCAACATCTTCAATTGGCAGCTGGTTAATTCAGTTTTGGACCATTAATCATAGTTTTATGCCCGCTCCTTGGACTATAGCCGCGTACGATTGGTTATTACAACATTACGTTAATATGTTCAGCTCGCCCGCTAGTTTTGATGTACCTGAATTGGCAGCTATTTTATTTTTGCTGGGTGGGGTAAGTTTATATACAAGTAAACGCACTGCCTTATTTATCATGGTGTTTCCTTTACTACTTGCGATTATTGCCTCGGCTTTGCATAAATACCCATTTACAGAACGTTTATTATTATTTTTGTTGCCGATGATGTACTTATTGATTGCAGAAGCTTTCGCACAGTTAAAATTACAATTGCCTGTCTTAGCCCATCCACATTGGGTTGAAATTCCGACAAAATTTTTATTAATGGTCGCATTAATCAGCAGTACACTCTGGGATTTGCCGCAATTACGCACCTTGGAAGAAATCAAACCCTTATTAAGCCAGTTACAGCAACAACGCACGCCTCAAGACACATTATATATTTATCATTGGGCCGAACCTGCATTTCGTTTTTATGCTAAAGAATATGGCTTGGATTTCAATCAATGTACCTTGATTAATAAGCCTATCGTTGCGGAATACACCAAAGAAATTGATTATTTCCGTATTCAACACAGAATTCCCGTAAAAACAGCGGCAGAAACGCACTGTATTTTAGGTTTAGCGGAAACTTATTTTAAATCGGCAGTCGATATTGAACAGTTGCGTGGCAAAGGACGGGTTTGGATATTATTCAGTCATGCTAAGCAGATAGAAATTGAGCTGTTTTTGAATGCCTTGGATAACATGGGAAAAAAACAAGGGGCTTGGTTTCAACCGGGCGCGTCTTTGCATTTATATGAATTAAAGTAATGCTGCTAAGAAGTGTCATCAATTAGGTTTTAACAGAAAGTAGCGCGTTTAAAAACCTTTAAAGAAGCCCCCAACTCCCGAGGGCTAAATCATTAACGGTTATTTACTTTAAGAGCAATAGGTTACATACACTTTGCTATTTATCACTGTTTTTCTATTTTCTGTTTTGATAAGTTTGACCAGCTAATT
>JBDLSS010000003.1:0-7870 GCA_039799345.1 Pseudomonadota bacterium | reverse complement strand
GCCCTTCAAATCCCTGATGTAATACATTTAAAAACACCACGATAGCTTTATCTTCAAACACATAGACATCTTCTATTTTATAGCCTGTGGGACAGCCACGACTGGGCGGCAATTTCTTATCCTTTTGTAATACAAAAGTTTTCTTATCTTGCTCGTTCAGTAATTCCAAAGTAAATAGCTTACTTTTTGCGCCTGCCATACATTCTTGTGTCCCTGTTTTTTCTTCCAGTTTCAAGCTGTAAGCCTTGACGATTGCTCCAGCAACCGCACTACCTAAATCAAAACGCGCACTGTGGGCTTTGATATCCAAATCATGAATAGAACGTGCAATCACCTGTGTACCTTGCAAATCACCTGCAATTTCCAGTTCTGCAAGTTTGGCTTTTGCCTCGTTTAAATTATTGGCGCGAATTTTGGCAAGATCATCCTTGGGTGCACCCGTGGTTTCAATCGGTTTGGCGGCATAATCATTTTCTTTCACATCGATGAAAAAACTTTCCGCAAACGCAGTGCCTTGCCCTTCGTGAATGCCATACTGTTGAAATGCCAAATATTTACCCGTTTTGGAAAAGCCTAAAAAATTAAGCTGAGTAAGATCATTGGCATAGACCCCAAAACTGAGGCTTGCTAAACAACAGATTAACAGTACGTTTTTCATCCTGAGACTCCAGTTTTTTCCAATATGACGGGGGAACATTCTTGACAAGGCTTGTCTACATTGACTTGATTGCAACAGGCGCATTCCATCGCATGACGCTCCTTTTCTGCCACTTCCAAATCGCGCCGCAAACGTGCATCTTCAATATCAAAAAAGCCTTGAATACGGTGCAAGGTTTCATCATTAATCTGTCCTTCATTGCGTAACTGAATTTCGGTGCGCCATGCTGCTTTTAAGGCTTCCTGCTGCATATTGGTGTAAGCCGCATCGGATTCATGACGATTGCAATCCACATCCTTGTTTAAACGCAACATTAAATAGTGAATACGGTCTTCATAATGTGCACGCAGCCGATTGACGCGGTCGGGAGACACTTGCTTTTCGTGCATTGCCAATTCGTCAATACGCGCAATGGCAGATTGAATCGCTTGAATACGCGCACTTAATTCCTCCTGCTCTGCCACGCCATCATCCACCACTTTCAGGCGGTGAATTAAAGTCGGCAACGTCAGCCCTTGTAAAACCAGCGTCGCAAAAATCACGCTGAAAGTCAGAAATAAAATTAAATCGCGCCCCACAAAATTTTCAGGAATTGCCAAGGCTGCCGCGAGCGAGACAATGCCACGCATGCCTGTCCAGCCAATCACCAGCACCGCTTGCCACGGTGGAATAAAAGCTTCTTGGTCTAATCGCTTATGCCACCATGCAGAAAAGTAGGGGGCGTAAGCATTTGGAAAGACCCACAGCAAGCGCACAATAATGACTGTGCCTGACACTAATATCGCTTCAGTAATCAAATCAAGCAGTTGTTTGTGATCTAAAATATTGCTCAAAATACTGGGCAATTGCAGCCCAATTAAAATAAATACCATACCGTTTAAAATAAAAACAATGGTTTGCCAAACAGGATGCAATTGCAAGCGTGTGGCAGGCAGTAAAATTTCTGGGGCAAGTCGCCCGACGTATAAACCTGCTGCGACGGTCGACAGCACGCCTGAAACATGAATATCTTCTGCTAATAAGTAGGAGGCAAATGGCGTGAGCAAAGAAATCGTGATTTGAATCGGAGGACTGTCTAAACGACTTTGTAATTCAATGACTAATCTGCCCACGATTAAACCAATAATAATGCCCCCAATGGCGACATAGGCAAAGCTTAAAGAAGCATCCCACAGTGAAAATACCCCTGTGGCAGCGGCAGCAATTGCCATTTTGTAGACCACCAAACCCGATGCGTCATTAATCAAACTTTCACCTTCGAGCACGGTGACAATGCGCGGATGCACCCCTAAACGTTGACACAAAGCCGTAGCTGCAACTGCGTCAGGCGGCGAAACAATTGCTCCTAAGGCGAAGGCGGCTGCCCACGGCAAATTCGCAGCATAATGTGCGACTACGCCCACTGCCAAGGTGGTGAAAACCACTAAACCAATGGCCAGCGAACCGATGTAATGTAAATGTGCTTTGAAATCGCGCCATGAAGTCAAAAGGGCAGCGGAATAGAGCAAGGGCGGTAATAATAATAAAAACACCACTTGCGGATTGAGTTGTAAGTTGGGCAAGATTGGGAAAAATCCCAGCAATGTTCCTGTTAATACCAATAAAATAGGATAGGGAATATTGACATAGCTTTCTAAGACTGCCACGAATGCCATGACAGCCAATAAAATGAGGATAAAAGTTTCTACTGCACCCATAGTTGCCACGCATAGTAAGGATCAAGTTAATCATTAAGGTTACTAACTACTTTATAACAGCCTTCCCATTGCTGCAAATCCCGATTTTAGCTTTCTCCTTTGGATTTCTTTGAAAAAAGGAGATTGAGAGGGATATTTAAAAAATTTTACAGTATTCCAGCTACCTGAAATATTGGTATCTATAAAAATATATGTTAAAAAGCATGTGAGTAAAAGTTACTGTTTGCCATCATGCTAGGGCGTGTCATCCATTATTAACAGAAAGTAGCGTGTTTAAAAACCTTTAAAGAAGCCCCAACCCCCTAAAGGAGGCTAAACACAAACAAGTTATTTAATGTTTAATATTTTAAGTCCCCTTTAGGAGATTTAGGGGCTGGTTTGAAGGTTTAGCTTATATGAAGCAGCGCGTAATGCAGGGAAATTAAATTAACATGCCGCAATTTTCTCGCATTTCGCTATGCTACATACGGGTTATGAACAATTTTATATAAAACGCACATTACATTAGGTTCATTATGTCTTTAAACAAAATTTCCCCGCGTCGTTCTGTGTTATACATGCCCGGCGCAAATGCACGCGCTTTAGAAAAAGCCCGTGAATTAGCCGTAGACAGTTTAATTTTTGACTTAGAAGACGCGGTTTCCCCCGATGCCAAAGCGCAAGCACGCACCCAAATTATTGCCGCAGTCAATGCTGGTGGTTATGGGAAACGTGAAATTATTGTGCGGGTCAATGCACTAGAGACTGTTTGGGGTAAAGATGATATTGCTGCCATTGCAGGCTTGCCGATTCACGGTGTGCTGTTGCCCAAAGTGGGCAGCGTCCAAGAAATTTCTGAAGCCGCTGATTTGTTAGACCAACATGGCGGGCAAGCTTTGCCGATTTGGATCATGGCGGAAACCCCGAAAGGCATTTTAAATATTGCAGCCATTGCAAGTGGACATCCACGCTTAAGCTGCATCGTGATGGGCACGTCGGACTTAGCAAAAGATATGCGCGTGCGTCACACGCCAGATCGCGTGGGTTTATTGGTACCGTTGAGTTTGTGTATTTTAGCGGCGCGTGCCGCAGGTGTGGATATTGTCGATGGCGTACATTTATTGCTGGATGATGAAGTAGGTTTTAAACAAGCCTGTGTGCAAGGACGCGATATGGGTTTTGATGGGAAAACCTTAATTCATCCCAAGCAAATTGCAGCAGCAAATGAAGTGTTTGCCCCCAATCCTGAAGAAGTTGCGTATGCGGAAAAAGTTATTGTGGCATGGCAACAAGCCCAAGCCGAGGGCAAAGGTGTTGCCGTGGTCGGCGGTAAATTAGTCGAAAATTTGCACGTTGAAGAAGCCAAACGTTTATTAGCCTTGGCGACTACGATTGCGGAACGTGGGGAGGGCTAATGCAAGAAGTTAAGGACTGGCAGTGCTTATAGTATTAGGAGTTACGCAGTTGGCGCAAAACTGGCATCGAAAAGGGAATGAATCCGAAACGATGTGACGAATACGATTATATAAACTTTCTGGTGGCTGCTCAAAAAAGCTATAGCTGCCTTGAGGCTAGTCAAGTACAACCCCTACATACTCATGCTCCCGCGCATGATGCAATAGATGTTTACATGTGATGAACCCTGATAAGATATTAATCTCCTGACCCTGTTATGGACTGACGGAGACAAACATGTTCCGTGTGACCCATCGTCTCTACCATAAAGCACATGATAACTTAAGCAAACATGACCACTTTGCAAGCCTAGTCAAAGTGGTTCACGCACGGGGCTTTAATCCCGAATGCGTCTGTTTCGACGGTTGGTACAGCAGCTTAGAAAATCTCAAGCTCATCCGTAAGTTGAAGTGGCATTGGCTGACTCGTTTGAAGTCAAACCGTCTCGTTAGGAAATGTGCCGATAGCGCGGTTGGCTATCAGTGATAAGGGCTGTATTGTTCATCTCATGGGCTATGGCTTTGTTAAAGTGTTCAGAACAATCGCTACAAACGGCGATGCTGAACATTGAGCAAGCAGCAAGCTAGACATGACTGAGCTTGAACGCGTAGCAACCGCTGAAAAGACATGGGCGATTGAGAATTATCATCGGGGGTCTTAAACAGTTTTGTGGTGTGGAGAAATATCAGGCGCATTCTGCAACTGCACAGCACAATCACATTGCGATGGCTCTGCGGGCTTTTTGGTTTGAAGCTAAAATGCAGCTCATACGTGATGCCATTAGACACTATCTTGTCTCTCCAAGTTATAACCTAACTTCAACTGCGTAACTCCTATATTAAAAACAATAATTTTGTGATTGGAGTAGTTTACGAATCTTAGCTGACACATCCTAGTAGTCTATTTCCAAAGGAAATTCGGATGCACAATAAAATCACAAAACATGGGGATGACTGCCAATTTTTCCAGTCCTTGATTCTCACTGTTTTAACCTCACATGACACAGTAAGCAACATACAAAGAGGACTCCCGAATGAACTTTGAAAAACTCACCACTAAATTCCAACAAGCCTTTACCGAAGCCCAAAGCCTTGCGGTGGGGCGCGATAACCGTTTTATTGAACCTGCGCATTTATTGCTGGCAATGCTCGAACAAAGCGAAGGCAGCATTCAACATTTCCTCGCCAAAGCAGGCGCGAACGTGAATCAGATTCGCACCAGTTTAAATCGCCTGCTCGAACAAATGCCCAAAGTCAGCGGCGCACAAGGCGAAGTGCATGTGTCCAATGATTTAAATCGCTTATTAAATCTCACCGACCGCATTGCCCAAAAACGCCAAGATGCCTACATTTCTAGCGAATTATTTCTGCTTGCAGCACTTGAAGACAAAGGCGACACGGGCGAAGCCTTGCGCGGCGCGGGTTTAGACAAACGCAGTTTAGAACAAGCGATTGAAGAATTACGCGGAGGGCAAAACGTCAATGATCCCAATGCCGAAGCGCAACGCCAAGCTCTCGAAAAATATACCATTGATTTAACCGCCCGCGCCGAACAAGGCAAATTAGACCCCGTTATTGGGCGCGATGACGAAATCCGTCGCTGCATTCAAGTGTTGCAACGCCGCACGAAAAATAATCCTGTATTAATTGGTGAGCCGGGCGTTGGCAAAACTGCGATTGTCGAAGGTTTGGCGCAGCGCATTGTCAATGGTGAAGTGCCTGAAGGTTTAAAAAACAAACGTTTACTCTCTTTAGACATGGGGGCATTGATTGCGGGTGCAAAGTTTCGCGGTGAATTTGAAGAACGTTTAAAAGCCGTGCTCAGTGATTTGGCGAAACAGGAAGGGCAAATTATCCTGTTTATCGACGAATTGCATACGATGGTCGGCGCGGGCAAAGCGGAAGGCTCGATGGATGCGGGCAACATGCTGAAACCTGCCTTGGCACGCGGCGAGCTGCATTGTTTGGGCGCGACTACGCTGGACGAATATCGCAAATACATCGAAAAAGATGCCGCGCTGGAACGGCGTTTTCAAAAAGTGCTGGTCGATGAACCGAATGTGGAAAGCACGATTGCGATTTTGCGTGGGCTGAAAGAGCGTTATGAAGTGCATCACGGCGTAGATATTACCGATCCCGCGATTGTTGCCGCCGCCACGCTGTCACATCGTTATATTTCGGATCGCCAATTGCCCGATAAAGCCATTGATTTGATTGATGAAGCCGCCAGTCGAATTCGTATGGAAATCGACTCCAAGCCCGAGCGCATGGATAAATTAGACCGCCGTTTGATTCAGTTGAAAATTGAGCGTGAAGCCCTGAAAAAAGAAAAAGATGAGGCTTCTAAAAAGCGTTTCGACAAATTAAATGAAGAAATGCTGGCACTTGAAAAAGAACTGGCGGATTTAACCGAGATTTGGAATGCCGAAAAGCTGTCGATTCAAGGCTCGCATCACATCAAGGAAAGTTTAGAGCAAGCGCGGCTGGCTTTGGAAAATGCACGGCGCGCCCAAGATTACACTCGCATGTCTGAATTGCAGTACGGCACGATTCCCGAATTGGAAAAGCAACTCGCTGCCGCGCCTGCGGAACAGCGCATGGAATTGCTGCGCAACAAAGTCACTGAGGAAGAAATCGCCGAAGTAGTTTCCAAATGGACGGGGATTCCTGTGTCCAAAATGTTGGAAGGCGAACGCGATAAATTGTTGCGCATGGAGCAGGAATTACAAGCGCGGGTTATCGGACAAAGCGAGGCTTTACATGCGGTTGCCAATGCTATCCGTCGCAGTCGGGCAGGTTTAGCCGATCCAAATCGCCCCAATGGTTCATTTTTATTTTTGGGCTCGACAGGGGTTGGGAAAACTGAATTGTGCAAAGCCTTGGCAAATTTCCTGTTCGACAGTGAAGAAGCGATGATTCGTATCGACATGTCCGAATTTATGGAAAAACATTCCGTGGCGCGCTTGATTGGTGCGCCTCCCGGCTATGTCGGTTATGAAGAAGGTGGTTATTTAACCGAAGCCGTGCGCCGCAAACCTTATGCGGTTGTGCTGCTTGATGAAGTGGAAAAAGCGCATCCTGATGTGTTCAACGTGCTGTTACAGGTTTTAGACGATGGGCGTTTAACCGACGGGCAAGGGCGTACCGTAGATTTCCGCAACACCGTCATCGTGATGACTTCTAATTTAGGCTCGCAATTGATTCAAGAAATGGCGGGTGAAGAAAATTACGCAGCGATGAAAGCGGCGGTCATGGAAATTGTGGGGCAACATTTCCGCCCCGAATTTATCAACCGTGTGGATGATGTGGTGGTGTTTCATCCGCTGGGACAAGTTCAAATCCGTGCGATTGCACGTTTACAAATTGATTTGTTGCGCACACGTTTGCAGGCATTGAATATGAACTTGACCGTCAGCGAAGCCGCTTTGGATCAGATTGCAGAGGCAGGTTTTGACCCTGTTTATGGGGCGCGTCCTTTGAAGCGGGCGATTCAGCAAGGCGTTGGCAATAGTTTGGCGCAAGAATTACTCGCAGGAAAATACGCGACTGGCGACACTATTGCAGTTGATGTGCATAATGGGAATTTAGTGTTTAAGAAGGCTTAAACTGAAGCCCCTAAATCTCCTAAAGAGGAATAAACGGTTATTTTATTTATAAACAATAGGTTGGATATAGCTTGCTATTTATTACTGTTTTTCTACTTTCTGTTTTGACCAGCTAATTTTCACTTTTGTGAAAATTACAGGAAGTTATACAACTATTAAGAAAAAGTGCACAGCCCACTGAGTTTTTTCTAATAGCCTCAAAAAAGTAGAAGGTAGCTTAAACTAATGTTTTATAAATGAAATAACGATAATGATTAAGCCATCCCCTAAAGGGGACTTTAAACATTAAACAAATTGTTTGTGTTTAGCCCCCTTTAGGTAGGGGGTTGGGGATTTCTTTAAAGGTTTTTAAACGCGCTACTTTCTGTTACAACTTAATTGATGACACACCCTAGCGTACTTATTTTTCCTTGTTCCCAAACAGAGTTTCAATAGAGGAACGAAGCGCATTACCACTCTAATTCTTGCATGAAAAAC
>JBDLSS010000002.1:0-13195 GCA_039799345.1 Pseudomonadota bacterium | reverse complement strand
TTACTATCTGAGTGATGTTGATACGATTGTCCAAATTAAGCCCTGATAAGAAAATATTCAGCGATTTTTATTCCAATAATATTTTTATTTTCAAAGTTTTATCAAAAACTATAGATTTTCTGGCTAAATAATAAAAAAAGCGGTCTAGGTTTAAAAACCTGACCGCTTTTTTTGCTTAGTAACGTAAATTACCTTACTTAGATTTTACTTCACCGTTAACGTTTGGCTCACAGCATCCGTGCCATCTTGGTAGGTATAGACTAAGTTATTGTCTTTCACCGTAATGGAAGGATCGACCGTCGTGACCGTGGTCACGGTAGTATCAAAACTTTGGGGCTTGATGGTCAAATTAACGCCTTTGTAAGCCACCGTGAAACTACCGTCGCCATTGGACTGAACCGCATCAACCCCTTGGAATGCTTTGGCTTTTGCGGTGAAGGTGTCAGGTGCTGCAACCGCAGGCTTGATTGCTTGCGCCGTGCCATCAGCATAAACGCTAAACCCAGTTTCTGCACCCGTGAAATACACCCCAGCAGGTTTGCCCGCAACTGGAGTTGCTGTGGTTGGGGTTGCCAATGAATCAAACACAACGGGTGATTTCTTGCCTTTTTGAGAAATGGTGACAACACCATTCTCATCTACTTTCACTCCACCATCTTTACCCAAAGCCAAGGCTAAACCATTGGGGTCTTTAGGTGTGGGAATCACAGGAATTAATTGTCCAAGCGGTGTAACCACCACATAACGACCCTCAATAATGGTGATTCCAGCAGGAGCTTTGGTATCACCTTGCTTCATGTTCTTGTTATCAGGCAAGAAATTCAGTTTAATGCCAGAGCCTTCAACGCTGATGACACCGTTACCATTTTGCTTGGCGGTGAATTGTGGAACACCTGCGGCTTTCAGTGCATCATTCACGCCTTGCAATACGCTACCCGTTCCATCAGTTTTGCCACCCACGGCGACAGCTTTGGTTAAGTCAGGCACTTCTGGCGTTTGAACTGCGCCAGTGGTTGTAGTGCTCGCTGTGGTACTTGCGGCTTTCAAAGGTGGCAAGCTGATGTTGCTGCCGGGAGGAGGAGTAATCTTGCCTGTGGTGCTGTCAACTGTCCAACCCGTAGGTAATAAGTTCTTAATATCTTCAGGTTTGACTTGAGTGACATCTAAGTTAGTCACCAACTTGGTCAAATCTTTGCTGTCGAGTTGCTTCACTTCATCTTGATTCAATTGCTTCAGAGCAGCGGTATTTAAACCACCAAAGGCAGCAGGAGGCAAGGCAGCAATACTCTTTTTATCAAACGCTTGTAAGGCTTTAGGCGGCAAATTCTTAACATCATCGCGCCCTAACTTGGGTAACTTGTCGTCATCAACCCCTAAAGCACGTAACGCAGGATTGGATTGTCCAACGGGTGTCGCTGGCTTAGTCTCAGTTGTGGGAGCTGTTCCTGTGGTAGCCGCTGGCTTGGTGTCAGTCGTGGGTGCAGGAGCTGTTCCCGTGGGAGGGGGAGGACAGGTTTGTCCTGCTGGGCAAGGGGGAGGAGGTGTTTGTGCGGTCGTAGTCGTGGTTTCTGCGGCAAAAGCACTACTGGACAATACACAAGCAATCGCTACCGATAAAATGGTCTTTTTCATGATGTCTCTCTCAACTCATTTATAATGTTGTGAGCGAATTAAAACAACTAAACCCTAACAGTACAATCGAGTTGGGATAGACGGGCGAAAAAGGCTAGATAGGAGGCGAAAATGATGAATTTAGATGTAATTCACCCTCGCTTAAAATCTCCAAATAAACCCCTAAAAAGTTATGTTTATAATTTTTTACCAAAGCATTTGGGATTTGCAAGTCACGTTGTGCAGTTTCTGGGTTGACATTGGTGGCAGCACAACGGGTAATGCCTTTCATAACACGGACTTTCGCCGTGCCTAACGTGAACTCTTTGCCAATCCATGACAATTCTTCCCATGCAGGAATCCCTTCAAAGTAGACATTCGCCCGAAAACGCAATGGATGAATGGCTGTCCCAAGTTTGCGCTCAAAATCTCGCAAGCTTTCTAAATTAATACAAGAAATTACCTTGGCTGCCACATCTGAAAATGAGAAATCGGGAGCATGAACAACACGCGGCATTCCCTTAATTTCATCACCCATATAAGTTGCAAAAAACTGTTCAACTTCTGATTTCCCGACAAGCGTTCTCAAATCAGCAGTTAATAAGATTTTTCCCGCTTGTTGAATAGTTAAATGATGGTTTTCGGTATCAAAATGTGTATTTAACGCTGCCAACCGCTCATTCTTCATCAACATCAAAAAATGGGTTTTCGATAAATACTGGGGATTATTCGGGTCAAAAATTGTGTCATGTAAAGCAAATGCGTATTCTCTATCAAAAGGGAAAGGTTGCCCTGTGCTTAAACTCACTTGCGTCAAAGCTTCGGGACTTAAACCTTTAATTGGGTAACGATAAAGCGCATTAACAAGAGCTTGCATGATTTTTTCCATCAATAAGAAAAGTTAAATTGAAAATCGCCCATTTTTTCAAAAAAATGGGCGATTTAAATAATAACTACGGTGCTAAATTATTCAGAATTGCGGTTTTGACTTCGTTCAATTCTGCCTTGATTTTAATCAAAGGCGAGCTGCTTTGTTTGATGGCGGTGTCGGGGTCTTTTAAACCGTGTCCCGTCAAAGTACACACGATGGTACTGCCTTGGGGAATTTTGCCGCTGTTAATATCAGCAATTGCGCCTGCTAAAGAAGCTGCGGAAGCGGGTTCACAGAAAATACCTTCTTTTTCTGCCAGCATTTTTTGCGCGACTAAAATATTTTCGTCGGTGCATTCATCGAACCAGCCGCCTGATTCTTCTTTCACCACCCACGCTTGTTTCCAGCTTTGAGGATGTCCAATGCGAATCGCAGTGGCGATGGTTTCGGGATTATCGACCATTGCGCCGCGCATGAACGGGGCTGAACCTGCGGCTTGATAACCCACCATGCGGGGGCGATTGCCAACAATTGCGCCGCCTGCATAACGGCAATGTCCATCGCAGAAAGCGCAGGCTTTGGTGACGTGTTCGCCGCAAGCACTGGAATATTCGCAATAACCAATCCAATGCGCGGTGATGTTGCCTGCGTTGCCGACGGGTAAGCAGTGGTAATCTGGAGCGCGTCCTAATTCTTCAACAATTTCAAAGGCGGCAGTTTTTTGCCCTTGCAAACGGAAAGGATTGATTGAGTTCACAATAGTCACGGGGGCGTGTTCTGCCACTTCTTTCACTAATTGCATACCCGCATCAAAGTTGCCTTCGATTTGAATCACCACTGCGCCGTGCATCATTGCTTGAGCGAGTTTGCCTAGCGCGATTTTTCCTTCAGGAATTAGCACAAAAGCGGTAATCCCTGCACGAGAAGCATACGCAGCAGCGGCGGCACTGGTGTTGCCTGTGGAAGCGCAAATAATCGCACGACTGCCTGCTTCAACGGCTTTAGTCACCGCCATCGTCATGCCGCGATCTTTGAATGAACCTGTGGGATTTAAACCTTCATATTTGACATAAATATCCACGTCTTTTTTCAATAAGTTAGGAATATTATGCAAGCGAATTAAGGGCGTGTTGCCTTCCCCTAGGCTGATGATGCGGGTGTCATCATGTACGGGTAAACGATCACGGTACTTGTCAATCAGTCCAGTATAACGGGGAGGAAAGCTCATGGAATAACCTCTGTTGGGGGTGATAAATTGCGTTATAAGATGCTTGCCAAACCTAAGCAAGGCTAAGATTTGACGAATTAGGCGTTATTGTATGAACTTTAGCGAGAGAATTCAAAACACATCCACCAAAGCCTGAATTAGAATTCACAGGATAAGTTCGTAGGATACATATTCAAGCGACATGAGGTAACGCTTCATTGTCATTTATCACGCTTAGGAGATGATTTTATACGACTTCCATTATAAACGTCGGCTAAAAGTTAAGAAATAAGAGATAATTAGGAAAAGAGAGCCTGCGGCATTTAATCTCGATTTCGTTTTTTATTAAGAAAACAACGTCATCTCTCATTAAGAAATAACGCCGTTTTCAAAATATAACTTACTCTTGAATCCAATCAGGTTGACGCTTTTCTAAAAACGCGCTTAAACCCTGTTTTCCTTGTTGAGAAGCCCGAATTTGTGCAATGCGCCGCGCTGTTTCAGCAATCAGTGCATCATCAATTTTCACCGCACTGACTGCATAAATTAAATCTTTTGCCGCAGTCACCGCATTCGGACTATTTTGCAGCAAAACTTTAATTAATTCGTCAGTTTTCGCCTGCAATGCTGCGCTATCAGAAACGACTTCATGCACTAAGCCTAAACGTTGCGCTGCGTACACATCAAATCGCTCCGCAGTGAGAAAATAACGCCGCGCCGCCCGTTCACCAATAGCTGCAATCACATAAGGCGAAATCACCGCAGGAATTAAACCGAGCTTCACTTCGGACAAACAAAAACTCGCGTTTTCCGCAGCGACAACCACATCACAACACGCCACCAAACCCACACCGCCCCCAAATGCCGCACCTTGCACCATTGCCAGCGTGGGCTTTTTGAGAAAATTCAGAGTTTTCATCAGTTCCGCTAAATTCATCGCATCTTTGAAATTTTCTGCGAAATTTTCTGCTTCAGAATATTTCGCCATGCGCTGCATCCAATTCAAATCCGCGCCCGCAGAAAAACTACTGCCTTCTGCCCGCAAGATAACAATGCGTACTTCAGGCATCGCTTCCAAAGTTTGCAGGCATTCAGTGAGTTCCGCAATGAGCACTTCATCAAAAGCATTGTGTAATTTTGGACGGTTTAAACTTACCGTTGCTACGCCATTCACCGCGAGCTGGGTTTGTAAATAACTGTAATTTTTCATAATTACATCCGAAACACGCCAAATTGCGTTTTTTCAAAATCAGCGTTCATGCTCACCGACAAGCCCAAACCCAAGACCATGCGCGTATCCGCAGGGTCAATAATGCCGTCGTCCCAGAGCCGCGCACTGGCATAATACGGATGTCCTTGCGTTTCATACTGTTCCCGAATCGGATTTTTGAAAATCTCCTCCTCAGTTTTCGCCCAATCTTTGCCTTCGGCTTCAAAATTGTCGCGGCGAATTTGCGCCAACACATTCGCCGCCTGTTCGCCACCCATCACTGAAATGCGGGCATTAGGCCACATCCATAGGAAATGTGGGCTATAAGCGCGTCCACACATCCCATAATTGCCCGCGCCAAAACTGCCACCCAGCAATACCGTGAATTTTGGCACTTTGGCACAGGCGACCGCAGTCACCATTTTCGCGCCGTCTTTGGCAATGCCGCCCGACTCATATTTTTTGCCAACCATGAAGCCCGTGATATTTTGCAAAAACACCAAGGGAATGCCGCGTTGGCTGCATAATTCGATAAAATGCGCGCCTTTTTGGGCTGCTTCGGAAAATAAAATGCCGTTGTTAGCGACGATGCCGACGGGATAACCCCAAATATGCGCAAAGCCGCACACCAACGTTGTGCCGTATAATTGTTTGAATTCGTCAAATTCTGAACCATCGACTACGCGCGCGATTATTTCGCGAATGTCGAAAGGTTTGCGGGCATCGTTGGGAATCACGCCGTAAATTTCTTGCGGGTCAAATAAAGGCGGTGCAGGTTGGCGAATTGCCACGGGCGGACGCTTCACCCGATTTAAATTTGCCACGATTTGCCGCGCAATCGCCAAGGCGTGACGGTCATCGCGGGCATAATGGTCGGTGACTCCCGACACTCGGCAATGCACATCTGCGCCGCCTAAATCTTCCGCCGTGACCACTTCGCCCGTGGCAGCTTTGACCAGCGGGGGGCCGCCTAAAAAAATCGTACCTTGGTTTTTGACGATGATGCTTTCATCCGACATCGCGGGCACATACGCGCCGCCTGCGGTGCAAGAACCCATAACTACGGCAATTTGCGGAATCCCTAAACCTGACATCGTGGCTTGATTATAGAAAATTCGCCCGAAATGCTCTTTATCAGGAAAAACTTCGTCTTGTTTGGGTAGAAATGCGCCACCAGAATCGACTAAATAAATGCAGGGTAAACGGTTGATTAAGGCGATTTCTTGGGCGCGTAAATGCTTTTTCACGGTGAGCGGATAATAAGTGCCGCCTTTGACCGTGGCATCGTTGGCGACAATCATGCACTCTACGCCCATAACCCGCCCAATGCCTGTAATTACGCCCGCAGCGGGGACTTCATTGCCATACATGCCGTAGGCGGCGAATTGGGAAAGTTCTAAAAAGGGCGAGCCTACGTCTAATAAGGTGCGAATGCGTTCACGCGGTAATAATTTGCCGCGTTCCAAATGTTTGGCGCGGGCGCGTTCGCCACCGCCTTGGCTGATGAAATTTACTTTATCGCGTAAATCTTGTACTAAGTTTTGCATCGCGGCAGCATTGTCGCGAAAGCTTTCAGAACGGCTATCTAAGGTGGTTTTAAGGATGCTCATGATTTTGTAATTTTTTTCAGCAGAATTAAGTTGAACATACTACAAATCAACACTTGGCGGTGCATCTGCGCCCAAGTTTGATAATAGGGCTTCCATGCGGACAAATAGAATGCACTCCACTCAGCGGGGGATTGTAGTTTCATCGTGACCTCCATCACATGATAAGATTACCGTTTACGTTCACGTCAATCAAGTAACTTCTAACATTTACTCAGTCTAGTCTGTTTTTATTCAATGGATATTAAACAGTCACTTGATATTTTCAAAAACTAAAGAAAATAATAAGGAAATAGGGTAAATTTTTCACAATTTTTGCATGATATTTAGTTGAAATTGAATACCCATTATGATGTTATTTGAAAGTCTTATTGATTGATATGTTTTAAATCATTGCACAATACATGCGGAATCTGGCATTTTTGTGACTGGCATGGGGGAACTTGTGGTGTGGAAGTTAATGGGGGCATTCGTGCTAATCTTGCTCTGTCACCAGAGCCTTGCCGAACCTCATTTGACGGGTAAGCGGGTATTATATGTGAATGCCTATCATCAGGGCTACCCGTGGAGTGATGGTATTAGCACTGCGATTCAGCGCGTATTACAAGCTAAAGGCATCGAATTAAAAATTGTGTACATGGATACCAAACGGCGAATAACGGATGAATCTAAGCGAGTTTCTGCGCTACGGATTAAGGCACAAATTGAACATTTTAAGCCCGACCTGGTAATTACCTCGGATGACGATCCTGCTCAGTATTTAATTCTGCCTTATTTCAAAGACGAAAACTTGCCTTTCGTATTTTGCGGAGTGAATTGGGATGCCAGTTTATATGGTTTTCCCTATCAAAATGTGACAGGCATTTTAGAAGTGAGCCATCTCGATCAGGCAATATCTTTGCTTAAACCTCACGTTCAAGGTAAACGTCTAGGCTTTATTTCAGGAGATGGATTTTCTGAACGACGATTGCAGGAAGGTTATGAAAAATATTTACACTTCAAATTTGAGCAGGTTTATTTTGCAGGTAATTTTGAGGAATGGAAGCAGCACTATTTAGCTTTGCAAACCCAAGTAGATATTTTAGTGATTGAAACTGCAAGCACAGTATTGGGCTGGAATGAACAAGAAGCCAAGAGCTTTATTGAACAACAGATTAAAATCCCCATTATTGCCGCCCATGATTGGCTTGCACCTTTAACCGTTTTAGGGATTATGAAAAATCCCCAAGAACAAGGGGAACTTGCCGCTGAGATGGCTCTGAAAATTTTGGCGGGGGAAAATCCCAAAGATATTCCCATCACGACAAATCAGCACGATAGACTTTATATTAATCAAAACCTTGCAAAAAAACTAGGGATTAATTTCTCGGCTGAGGTATTAAAAACGGCCGCTCATATCCTTCCTTAAACACGCCAAGAAACCCAGCTCAAAGCATGTACTGAGAAACAAAACACCTCACACCCAATTTCCAGGGATGCACCACCGCTTATCAGTGCATCCCCTGTGAATTTTTAAAAATTAGTCACATCTTTTGCATGTCATTAAATGACTGAGTAATCTATACCGTTGTTGATTGACTTTTAGGAGGGCTACAATTGATATTAAATAAATCGACTGTTTGGAAACTCATTGAGTTATTAGGTTTATTTTTACTGAGCACACACTGTTTTGCACAAGATGTCACGGGCAAGCGCATTTTATATGTCAATGCTTATCATCAAGGCTATCCGTGGAGTGATGGTATTAGTGAGGCGATACAACGCACTTTGAAAAATGCGGGGGTCGAATTGGAGATTGCCTACATGGATACCAAACGACGCACCACAGATGAATCCAAGCGCGTCGCAGCATTGCGGATTAAAGCGCAAATTGAGAGTTTTAAACCCGATTTAGTCATCACCTCAGATGACGATCCTGCTCGCTATTTAATCGTGCCGTATTTTAAAGATGAAGCCATTCCTTTTGTGTTCTGCGGCATTAACTGGGATACCAGCACTTATGGTTTCCCTTACAAAAATGTCACAGGCATGTTGGAAATCAGTCGGTTAGACGAAATAATTCATCATTTACTCAAGTATGCCAAAGGTAAACGGCTTGGTTTTTTGTCAGGCGATGGTTTTTCTGAACGCAAAGAACAAGCAAGTTATGAAAAACATCTAAACTTTCATTTTGAACAAGTCTATTTCGTCAATAACTTTGAAGAATGGAAAGCGCAATTGTCAAAGTTACAAAATGAAGTTGATGTCATCATTCTCGAAAATCCAAAAACAATTCCCGGTTGGGACGATCAAGAAGCCCAACGCTTTGTTGAGAAAAATATTCGTATACCCTTTGGCGGAGCGCACGCATGGCTCGCCCCTTTGGTATTATTAGGTATTGTCAAAGACCCCAAGGAACAAGGAGAATGGGCCGCCAATACAGCCCTTAAAATTTTGGCAGGCGCGTCCCCAAGCAGTATTGCGATTAGCCGTAATAAACATGATGTGCTTTATTTAAATGAGAAGCTGGCACGAAAATTAGGCATTACTTTTTCCGCCCAATTAATCAAAAACGCCGCCCATATTATTCAATAACTCAGCTTATCTAACAGGATACATGATGCGTTTTAGCGACTATTTAGGACTTATTGGGTTGTGTGCTTGTACCCATGTAGCAGCCGCCCAAATTTCTGATGAAATTATCAAAGTTGGTATTTTGACCGATTTGCACGCCACCTACGCCGAGATTGGCGGGCAAGGTGCAATCATTGCCGCCCAAATGGCTATTGATGATTTTGGTGGAAAAATTCAAGGCAAACCGATTGAACTGATTTCTGGCGACCATCAAAATAAAGCCGATGTTGCTGCAAATATTGCCCGAGATTGGTTTGATAATCAAAAGGTTGATGTGATTGCGGAAATGGTAACTTCCTCAACCGCTTTAGCCGTTCAGCAACTGGGCAAAACTAAAAATCGCATGGTGATTACCACAGGTGCAGCATCTCCCAGTTTGACCAATAAAGATTGTTCGCCTACGGGAATACATTGGGTATTTGACACATATTCACTTGCCTCAGGCACGGCAAATGCGATTATTCAACAAGGTGGTGACTCTTGGTTTTTCCTGACAGCGGATTATACTTTTGGGCATGCGTTGGAAGATGATGTGAGTCGTGTGATTAAAGCGCGCGGAGGTAAAGTTTTAGGCTCAGCCAAACACCCTTTTCAAACGCCCGATTTCTCAGAGTTTTTAGAGAAAGCACAAGCATCTAAAGCGCAAATTATCGGGCTTGCTAATGCGGGTAATGACACGATTAATAGCATTAAGCAAGCCGCAAAAATGGGTATTACTCAAGCAGGACAAAAGCTTGCGGGTTTATTAGTGTTCATCACCGACATTCATAGCTTAGGGTTAGAAGCAACGCAGGGTTTATTATTCACCACTGCATTTTATTGGGATTATGACGAGCAAACTCGTGCGTGGTCAGAGCGTTTTATAGCTAAACATCACCGCGCCCCCACCATGGTGCAAGCGGGTGTTTATTCTGCTTTGACCCATTATTTTAAAGCAATCGATGCCCTCAAAACTGATGAAGCCACCGAAGTTATTGCAAAAATGCGGGAGCTACCAATTAATGACTTTTTTGCACGTCATGGAAAATTGCGTGAAGACGGGCGCATGGTGCACGACATGTATTTAGTCGAAGTGAAAAAACCCAGTGAATCTAAAAAACCTTGGGATTATTACAACATAAAACAAGTGATTCCGAGCGAACAGGCATTTCGGAGCTTAGAACAAAGTACTTGTCCACATCTTAAAAAATGAGAAATTCCCTCCAAGCATTTGAAAGCAGCGGCTTAACTGAATACGCGTGCTTCAAGAGCTTGGGGCTTGTGTTAATACTTTTCGAACTTCACGCAATCGTCAATCGCTCAATAATGTCCGCATGTTGCGGATAAGTCGCCAACAATTCCGCACGTTTCCCCAGCTCAAAATCTGCAAAATCAAACGCAGGCGCAACCGTGCATCCGACTAACACATATTCCCCATGCGCCACACGCGCCCCAAACCAACAGCCCGCTGGCACTAGCTGTTGAGGTTGTTCGCACCGCGCTAAATCTAAACCCAAACGCAAGATTTTTAATTCACCTTCGGGCGTAATCACGTAAATACTTAAGCCGCCGCCCGTGTAAAAATGCCACAACTCATCAGATTTAATGCGATGCAAAGCTGAAAATTGCGTCGCAGGCAATAAATAATAAATTGCACTAGCAACGGGACGTTCTGAAGCAAAATTTTCAGGCAAGGCGCGACAATTTGCCGTATAGCTACGCCGATAAAACCCGCCTTCAGGATGCGGTTCTAATCCTAATTCTGTAATCCATCGGGTGTACATGACAAAATATCTCCTGTAATCTTTCTATTAATCCGAAGCTTGATGATATAATGCGCGGCTTAGCAAACCCTTTTCAGCCCCCAGATGTCCAAATGACTACACCGCTGCAACGCTACCAACGCGATTTACAACGTGAAGGCTTTACCGCAGATGCGGCACAACAAAACGCCGTGCGCCATTTGCAACGCCTGTTTGATGAACTTTCAAGCCCGCCAGCCCCCCAAGGCTATTTTGCGAAACTGCGTCAGAAATTTACCCGTAACACCCGGTTAATTAAAGGTTTATATTTCTGGGGCGGCGTGGGACGTGGCAAAACTTACTTAGTGGATAGTTTTTATAATTGTCTGCCCAATGAAAATAAACAACGCGTACATTTTCACCGTTTCATGCAGCAAGTGCATCAAGAATTACGCGGTTTGCCCGAGATTGAAAATCCGTTAAATATTGTCGCTGAGCGCATCGCTGCCCAAACGAAGGTGCTATGTCTGGATGAATTTCACGTTGCCGACATCACCGATGCTATGTTATTGGGTGGCTTATTAAAAGCCTTATTTGAACGCGGCGTAACTTTAGTGACCACGTCCAACGTTGTGCCCAACGAATTGTATAAAAACGGTTTACAGCGCGACCGTTTCTTGCCCGCGATTGCCTTATTGCAAGAATGCACTGAAGTCATCAATGTCGATAGCGGCATGGATTACCGCCTGCGAGTTTTAGAGCAAGCCGAAATTTACCACAGCCCTTTAGATGCACAAGCGGAACGCAATTTGTACGACAGCTTTCTCAGTCTTGCGCCCGACGATATTTTAGAAAAGCATGTGCTGGAAATCAGTGGGCGACAAATTAAAACCCGCCGTTGTGCAGATGGAATTGTGTGGTTTGATTTTTTAGCCCTGTGCGATGTGCCGCGTGCGGTGGCGGATTATATTGAATTAGCGCAGTGTTTTAACACGGTGCTGCTCAGCAATATCCCACAATT
The DNA here is from genome assembly GCA_039799345.1 of Pseudomonadota bacterium. GTDB lineage: Bacteria > Pseudomonadota > Gammaproteobacteria > Beggiatoales > Beggiatoaceae > JAQTYU01. The sequence continues at coordinate 1,334 of JBDLSS010000002.1, read as the reverse complement.
ACAAGAACGTGATAATGATAAAGCCTTACGTCTCATTAACTTAATTGATGAGTTTTATGATCGCAATGTAAAATTAATCATTTCCGCAGCAACCACGCCCGAGGCTTTATATCAAGGTAATCGCCATGCTTTTGCGTTTCGGCGCACGATTAGCCGTTTGCAAGAAATGGGTTCACATGCGTATTTGGAGCGTCCCCATTTACCCTAACCGAGTCGCATTGTGAAACTCCTCCCGAACAGTTATCGTCAAGCAGCGGTCGTTCTGCTGTTAAGCGCGACGGGGGTCGCAAGCCTTGCGTGGTGGGTAATTGCGGATGAAACGCCCACGGTTTTACCCCCAAATACTGACACGACATGGCAATTACCCACCGCCCCCAAGCCACAAGATATGAGTGCATTGGTGCAAAAACTGCGGGCGCGTCCCTTATGGGGCAGAGAACTCACCGAAGCGGAAAAGAAAACCGCCTCTGCCAAACAAACGTGGCGTTTAGTGGGCATTGTGAATGAAGGCAGCAAAAAAGTGGCGTTGATTGCAGACAGCGAAGGCAAAGTCAAACGTTACGCGCCTGCTGCAAATTTACCAGATGATTCGATTTTAAACAGTATTGCGTCTGACTCGATTAAAGTGCAGCGCGAAGAAAAAGACCTTGAAACTGTCTATCTCTATCCCCGTGTTGCCGCGCCATAGGCTGACACCTACCTCATAAGATTAACTCATGTCGTATCGCTATCTCATTGTTATCAGTCTTATTTTAGAATTAACCGCGTGCAGCGTACCGTATTCCATTCAAGGTACACCTGATCCTTTGCGTGACACCCAAGCAGATACTTCACAAGCCAGTCCTGTGGTTGAAAGAAATCAGCCCAAAGTGCCGTCTGTGACGGGTTTCAAAGAAACTCCAAGTTATCAAAATGCGGTTGATAAAGTTTCACCCCAAGGCAGCGGGGGTGAAGCACCTAGATTTAAAGACAATAAACCCTTGCAAGTGAATGTCGAAAGTTTACCCTTGCCTGCATTTATCAATGAAGTGTTTGGAAATTTATTGGGGATGTCGTTTGAAGTGGAAGCCACTTTACAAACCAAGAAAGATTTAGTCACCTTGCGCGTCAGCGAACCCCAAACACCTGCACAGTTATATCAAGTGGCGCGGCAAATTTTGGATAATTATGGAGTGACGGGGGTTAAGCAAGGCGATATTTTGCGCTTTGTACCTACCGCAAGTGCCCCTGCGGGCGGTGAACCCCCCTTGTTAATTAGTGGGCGTACTTTACCTGATGTGCCTGTATCACACCGTCCCGTATTCCAAATTGTGCCCTTGCGGGTGGTGAGAAAT
>JBDLSS010000001.1:0-11601 GCA_039799345.1 Pseudomonadota bacterium | reverse complement strand
GAGTGAATTTGCGCAAATGCAGCCGTGAAGCTTATTTACAGCTTTTGACTGAGGCAGGTTTAGCCGCACAAGCTTTGGCATTTACCCGCGCTGGACTGCAATTAGAACAAGCGGTGGATGTGCAACGCCTGCCGCATTTCGATGAAGGCTGGGTGTCGGTGCAAGATGGCGCGGCGCAGTTGGCGGTGGAATTGTTAGACGTGCCTGCGGGTGCGCGAGTGCTCGATGCCTGTGCCGCGCCGGGCGGGAAAACTGCGCATTTGCTGGAAACCTATGACCCTGCGTATTTATTAGCTTTGGACAATCAGCCAGATCGCGTCAACCGTTTACGCGGCACTTTAGAACGTCTGCAACTCACGGCGGAAACTCGTTGTGCGGATGCGAGCCAGCTCAGTCATTGGTGGTGGGACAGTAAACCCTTTGATCGGATTTTGTTAGACGCGCCTTGTTCTGCGAGCGGTGTGATTCGTCGTCACCCTGATATTAAATATGTACGCCAGCCCAAAGAAGTGGCTTTATTGGTCGCGCAACAAGCCTTATTGTTGAACAAACTTTGGGAGACTTTAGCACCAGAAGGGCAATTGTTATATGTCACCTGCTCGGTGTTTGCTGAAGAAAATCATCTGCAAATTCAGCGTTTTCTCGCCCAACATCCCGAAGCTGAAGTTAGTCACACGGTGATGCCTTGGGCTCATAGTATGCCTGTCGGCTGGCAAGTTTTGCCGGGTGAACAGGGCTTTGATGGTTTTTATTATGCCCTTATTCATAAACACCCGCCGCGTTAATCGAGGCTGGCAACTTGCCCTGACTTTGTTATGTTGGGGCATTTCTCTAAGCTTGTGGGCGCAGCCTGAAATTCATGATGTCAACATCCGCTTGGCAGGACAAACCTATCTTTTAGATGCCAAAATTAACTACGAACTCAATCCCACTTTGCTTGAAGCCTTGCACAGTGGGATTAGTCTGTCGTTTGCGGTGAATTTTCAAATCAGTCGCGAACGTGAATTATGGTGGGATGAGGCGGTGAGCAGTTTTAGCCGCCAATATCAATTGCGTTATCATGCCTTAAGCCGCCAGTATTTATTGCGTTATGCGAACACGGGCTTGCAAAATGCGTTTCCCAGCCTCTCTAGCGCGTTATCTGCAATGGGCGCGTTGAACGAAATTCCCCTGATTAAAAAAATCGCCATCAAAGCGAATAATATGTACCGTGTCAAATTGCAGGCAAGCCTTGATATTGAAGCCTTGCCCGCGCCTTTGCGCACGGTGGCGTATTTGTCGAGTGATTGGCATTACAGCAGTGATTGGTATACATGCCCACTATCAGCCCAAAAGTAAGAAAATGGCTCAGCGTCTTCAGTATGCTGGGCTTATTTGGCAGCTTATTATTATCTTTATTGCTGACTTCTGACGCATTACAAAATGCAGCGCGTTTTGAGCAATTATATTCACTGCTGCTTGCGGTCAATATTATTGCTTTAATCACCTTATTTGGCTTGATTGCCCTGAACTTACGGCGATTATGGCGACAAGTACGGCGCGGTTTGGCGGGTGCACGTTTAATGGTGCGTTTGGTTACGTTAATCGTGATTTTAGCGGTTGTACCCGTGAGCGTGGTGTATTATTTTTCACTGGAATTTCTGCATCAACGTTTAGGCAGTTGGCTTGATGTCAACGTAGACCAAGCCTTGAATAATGCGCTAGAACTCAGTCGTGTCGCGATGGATGCACGGATGCGGGAAGCTTTAAAAAATACCGAGTCCATCGCCCAAGAATTAAGCAATGTGGACCCCGTGCGTTATGTGAGTTTACTCAATGAAGCCCATAATCGCACTAATGTCGAAGAATTAACTTTATTAGGGCAAAATGGGCAGATTTTAGCCTTTAATGGCGGCGATGAAATGGGCGGTTTATTGCCGTCTCATCCTTATGAAAGCTTATTATTACAGCTTAAACGCACCAATACTTATGTCAGCGTCGTGCCTATTAAAGATGGTAGTTTACATATTCGGGTGGTGCTGCGTTTCGTGCATCGTAATAATAACTTTTTATTTTTGCACGCGCTTTATCCCACGCCCGAGCGGGTCAGCAATTTAGCCGCTGATATTAACAATGCCTACGAAATTTACAAAGAACGCTTTTATTTACGTGAATCGCTAAAATTAAGTTTTACCCTGTTATTATCGCTCATTCTGTTATTGAGCATTTTCAGTGCGGTGTGGGCAGCATTTTTTGTGGCGAGACGCTTTGTCGCGCCGCTGAGTAATTTGGCAGAAGGCACGCGTGCGGTGGCAAGCGGCAATTATGACAAGCAGCTTCCCGTCAGCCAGTTGGACGAATTGGGCTTTTTAGTGCAGTCGTTTAACGACATGACCCGCAACATTGCCCAAGCCCGCGATGAGGCGAAACACAGCCAACAATTCGCCGACCGCCAACGCACTTATTTAGAAGCAGTTTTGAGCCGTTTGTCATCAGGAGTGATTTCGTTAGACCACGCCCAATGTTTACGCACTGCCAATCCTGCGGCTTCGCAAATTCTGGGGCTGCCTTTGCATGAAAGCGTGGGAATTAATTTGACCCAATTGCAAGACGAACACGCCGCGCTGCAACCTTTGTACCTTGCGATTCATAATCATTGGTTGACGGGATCGCAGGATTGGCGCGCGGAAGTGGTGTTATTTGTGGCGGGCGGGCGTAAAGTGTTGATGTGTCGCGGCACGCAATTGACGCTAGATGACGATATTGAAAGCGGGCAAGTGATTGTATTTGATGATGTTACTGCATTGATTCAAGCGCAGCGTGATGCGGCATGGAGCGAAGTGGCGCGGCGTTTGGCGCATGAAATTAAGAATCCTTTAACTCCAATTCAATTGTCTGCGGAGCGTTTGCGCCAGAAATATTTGCAGAAAATGCCTGAAAAAGATGCCGAAATTTTGGATCGTTTAACCCACACCATTATTCAGCAAGTGGACGCGATGAAGGAAATGTTAAACGCGTTTTCTGATTATGCCCGCACTCCGCAAATGCGCTGGCAACGTATTCAATTAAATGATTTAATTAAAGAAGTTTTAGATTTATATCTGAATGAACAGGCATTTATCACCGTCAAATTTGATGAAAACTTGCCGCCTGTCGAAGTGGATCGCGGACGTTTGCGCCAAGTGCTGCATAATTTGGTGAAAAACGCGCTCGAAGCCAATCCGCAAGACACCAGTATTGCGGTGACGACCCGTTATTTGGCAGAGTCGAATTTTGACTGTGTGGAATTACGGATGCAAGATCAGGGCGAGGGTATTCCTGAACATTTGCTTGATCAAATCTTTGAACCTTATGTCACCACCAAAACCAAGGGCACGGGTTTGGGCTTGGCGATTGTGAAAAAAATTGTTGAAGAACATGGCGGTATGGTGTGGATTGAAAATAATCCGGGGGCTTGCGTGGTGATTCGTTTACCCGTCGCGCCCCAAGTTGCCCCCCATTTACTGCCCTCTCCTGCCCCAGCACTCACGAGTTGATAAATTAATGAGCACCAATGCACATATTTTAGTGGTGGACGATGAGCCTGATATTCGAGGATTGATGAAAGAAATCCTTGAAGATGAAGGTTTTATCGTCACTGTTGCCGAAAATGGCACGATGGCGCGGCAATTGCGCCGTGAATTGCGCCCCGATGCGGTGTTATTAGATATTTGGATGCCTGATATTGATGGCATTTCTTTGTTGAAAGAATGGAGCGAAAGCGGGCTGCAAGAATCGCCTGTGATTATGATGTCGGGACACGGCACGGTAGAAACTGCGGTCGAAGCCACTAAACTCGGCGCGTATGATTTTATTGAAAAACCTGTGTCAATTTCTAAATTAATCATTACCTTAAAACGTGCTTTAGAAATGGCTTCGCTACAACGTGAAAATTATGGCTTACGCAAACGTGCGCAAGCTTTAGCTGAACCTTTGGGACATAGCGAATTAATGTGTCATTTGCGCGAGCAGGTGAAGCGCGTCAATCAGCATAATACTTCAGTGTTAATCAGTGGCGAGTCGGGCAGCGGACGTACTTTATGTGCGCGTTACATTCATCAACACAGCCAAGCGCATGAAGGGCCGTTTGTGCATGTACGGGTTGCGGGCATGAGTCCTGAAAATCAGGCGATTGAATTATTTGGCTTGCAAGGCAGCAGCACTTTATCGCGTTTGGATCAGGCAAATGGCGGCACTTTATTTATTAAAGACATTGCGGATATGGATGATGCGGTGCAGGCGCGTTTGTTGAGCAGTTTGGAAAGCCAATCGTTTTTACGCAATGGCGGTTCTGAACCTGTGCCGATTGAAGTGCGGATTATTGCAGCGACGGCGCATAATTTAGACCAAGCGGTGATGACGGGTAGATTGCGCGAAGACCTGTATTATTACTTGAATATCGTGCCCTTAATTATCCCTACTTTGCGTGAACATTGCGAGGATGTGCCTGAATTATTAGATTTTTATGTGAATCAATTTGTGACGCAGGAAAATTTGCCGTATCGACGTTTCACCGTTGCCGCCCAAAATCGCTTGCGAAATTACACTTGGCCGGGCAATGTGCGCGAGCTTAAGAATTTGGTGCAGCGTTTATTAATTTTGGGCAATAATCTCACCATTGATATTGATGAAATCGAGCCGATTTTGAGCATTCAGCATCGCCCTGCGAGCACGGGTAATTTATCAATTTATGATTTGCCATTGCGTGAAGCGCGGGAACAATTTGAACGTGCGTATTTAGAACATCAGTTGCAGGAAGTGGGCGGCAATGTGAGCAAAGTTGCGGTGCGGGTGGGTTTGGAACGCACGCATTTGTATCGTAAATTGCGGGCCTTGGATATTGATCCGAAGCAGACTAAGAAATAGAAAGATTGTCTGAATCAGGATTTACAGGATTAAACGGCATTATTTTTTAATCCTGTGAATCCTTTAATTCTGAAAATCCTGATGCAGACAAAGCAATCCATAAGATGGCTCAATGCAGAGAGATAAGAAAATGCAGTACTTTGATAGCCATGTTAAACTATGCGTATCTTGAGTAATACCTAAACTCCTCTAACTCCTCCCCACTTTTAAACCTGTGGAATCTATATGGAAGTCATCTTAGCTCAGCCGCGCGGCTTTTGTGCGGGTGTGGTGCGAGCCATTGAAATCGTGGAACGCGCCCTAGAGATTTATCCTCATCCTGTTTATGTCTTACATGAAATTGTGCACAATCGCTACGTTGTAGACGATTTGAAAACGCGCGGCGCGGTATTTGTAGAAAAATTGGAAGAAGTGCCCGAAGGAGCTGTGTGTATTTTCAGTGCCCACGGTGTCGCCACCGCCGTCGTCAACACAGCACAACAACGTCTTTTAAAAGTCGTCGATGCCACTTGCCCACTGGTGACAAAAGTCCATTTACAAGCACAGCGTTACACCAACCAAGGCTATGAATTAATCATTATTGGACATCGTGGACACCCCGAAGTTGAAGGCACGCGTGGCAGTGTAGAAAGCACAGTGCATATTTTATCCACCCTCGATGAAGTCGCTGCTTTACACGTTGCAAATCCTGAAAAGTTGGCTTATGTGACTCAAACCACGCTCAGCATTGATGATACCCGTGATGTAATCGCCGCCTTACTCAAGCGTTTCCCCATGATTCAAGGGCCACAACTGAATGATATTTGTTACGCCACCCAAAACCGTCAAAATGCCGTGCGGGAATTGGTGAAACACATCGATGTGCTATTAGTTGTTGGTTCTGCAAACAGCTCCAATTCTAATCGCTTACGTGAAGTTGGTGAAAATACAGGGATTATTGCGCATTTAATTGAAGATGCCGCTGCCATTCATGATGAGTGGTTTACTCCAGAAACCCGTATCGGTATGACCGCAGGCGCGTCCGCCCCAGAAATTTTAGTGCAACAAGTCTTAGAACGCTTAAAAAACTTAGGGGTTCACAAAGTGCAAACCATGGATGGGCAAGCGGAAACCACCACATTCCGCATTCCTGCAGAATTATTGCTTAAAAAAGTATGAGGTGTAGCGCGTAGCGAAAAGTAAAAGCTTTCATTCTTAACTGCGTCCCTAAATCCCAAAAGACTTTATAAGCGATTAGCCCCCTTGAGAGGTGTGGAGACGCAGTAAATTTCAATTTTCTATCTCAAAAAAGGTCAAATTATGCGTTGTTCTATTTTTGCTGTACTGCTCGCAGCACTGCCTAGTTTTAGTATGGCTGATGAAGTTTTAAACAAGTTTCTCAATGAATTGCAAACCTTACACGCCAGCTTTGAGCAAAAGCAATTCAACGACAAAGGCAAATTACTCGAAAGCTCGCAAGGCGAGGTATATTTGCAACGTCCAGGGAAATTTCGCTGGGATTATCAAAAGCCGTATCAACAACTGATTGTTGCAGATGGTAAGCAAGTTTGGGTGTATGACGATGATTTAGAACAAGTCACAATTAAACCTTTGGACGAAGCACTGGGCAAAACCCCTGCCTTATTGCTCACCAAGAACAGCAATAAAATCGAAAATGACTTTACCGTGAGCAACATGCCCCAACAAGACGCAAATTCAACGGTGTTCATGCTCAAACCTAAAGGTAAACAGGTTCAATTTGACAGTATCCGTATCACCCTGCAACAACAGAATTTGAACGCGATGGAATTGGTGGACAATCTGGGACAAATAACCCGTATTCAGTTCAAGCCGATTACAACGAATAAACCACTGGATGCAAAATTATTCACCTTCACACCACCAGAAGGCACTGATGTGGTAGAAGAAGAGAAGGAATAAGTTAAAAAAACCTTCCACAGTTCAAAACTGGGAAGGTTTTTTTAACGACTACTCAATTGACCACACGTACATTTTTGATGAAGAAACAGCATGAATCACTCACACAGCGTCAGCAAAATTGCCATCAAAATCCTCTTTTTCAATGCGGATGGCAAAGTTCACAAGACTATTGCTGATTATGCCTAATGCTCACCGACGCACGTTTTCGCGATGAATTTTGGATGCGGCATGCCCTGCAATTAGCGGATAACGCCGTAGCGCAAGGAGAAATCCCCGTGGGTGCAGTTTTAGTACAGCAAGATCAATTCATTGCGGAAGCTTGGAATCGCCCAATTCAATTACTTGATCCCACAGCGCACGCGGAAATTATTGCGATTCGAGCAGGCGCACAGATACTACAAAATTATCGTTTACTTGAAACCACGCTTTACGTCACTTTAGAACCTTGTGTGATGTGTGCTGCCGCCTTGCTGCATGCACGAGTTAAACGAGTCGTTTTTGGCGCATACGATCCCAAAGCGGGCGCGGCAGGCAGTCGTTTTGACGTGTTACGCGATACGCGCCATAATCATCAAATTGACTGTGTTGGCGGGGTGTTGGCAACGGAATGTGAGGAACAATTGCGCCAATTTTTTCAGGAAAAACGAGCGTTCATTTAAACGACAGGATCAAATATTACGCTCATAAATGGCAAACCACACAAGGAGAAAAACATGAAAATAAAGCATTCACTATTATTGCTGGCAAGTGTTAGCACTTTAGCAAGCTGTGGTGTGAATCCCACCGCAGAAAAAACTGCCATCGGCATTGATAAATTAGATCACATCGTGGTCATTTTTTTAGAAAATCGGAGTTTTGATAATATGTACGCGCTATTTCCAGGCGCAAACACTTCCTTGAGTACGAAAAATATCGCGCCGCAAGTGGACAAAGCAGGCAAAGTGTACGAAACCTTGCCTGTGGTAATGAATCCCGATGCTAAACCCCCCGCCCCTGACAAACGTTTTCCTGAAAAATTGGCAAACAAGCCTTTTTTAATTGACCAATATGTTGCGCTTGATCAAAAAATCCCCAATTTGACGCATTTGTATTATCACAACCAAGAGCAAATTAATGGCGGTAAGAATGACAAATTCGCGGCTGTTTCTAATGCAGGCGGTTTGGTGATGGGTTATCAAGACACGCGCCAGACAGGTTTATGGAAATATGCACAAACGTATACTTTAGCGGATAATTTCTTTCAATCTGCTTTTGGCGGTTCATTTCTAAATCATATTTGGATGGCATGTGCGTGCACGCCCCGTTATGACAATGCACCCAGCGATATAGTGGCAGTGTTAGATAAGAATGGGAACATGCTCAAAGATGGCTTAGTTACACCCGATGGCTATGCAGTTAATACCATACAAAGTGTGTATAAACCACATTCTGCAACAATCACCGATACCAAAAAATTACTACCGCCCCAAACCGCGCCTACACTGGGTGATCGGCTTTCTGAAAAGAATATTAATTGGGCATGGTATTCGGGCGGCTGGAATGATGCAATGGCGGGTAAACCTGATGAGAGTTTCCAATTTCACCATCAGCCTTATGCCTTCTTCGCAAATTATGCCGATGGCTCGTCTGCAAAAGCAGCCCACTTGAAAGACAAGGATGACATGTTGGCAGATATTCAAAACAATGAATTACCTGCGGTGACATTTTACAAACCTTTAGGTAAAAATAATCAGCATCCCGGTTATGCGGACGTGACTTCCGCAGATAAAGACGTGGTTGATGTGATTCAACGCATTGAAAACAGTTCAATGTGGGGTAAAACCGCGATTATCGTGACTTATGATGAAAATGGAGGTTTATGGGATCATGTTGCGCCACCCAAAGTGGATCGTTGGGGACCTGGCAACCGTATTCCTGTGATTGTGATTTCACCGTTTGCAAAACGCGGTTTTATCGACCATACCCAGTATGACAATACTTCAGTGTTAAAACTGATTGAAAACCGTTTTAAGCTTGAACCACTGACCGAGCGCGATGCTAAAGCAGACGGTTTGAGTAATGCGTTTACGTTTTAGCTTTAAAATTATTCTTCGAGTCCATGCTCCTACGTCACTCAAAGAATCATAAAGCTTCAATCACACATGAGACCTGCTAGATTGCAAAAACCTAGCAGGTCTTGATTCTCGTCCACTCAAGATTTACTTAAAATACCGATCCTGTTTATCAGGATTTGGATTCAGCATAAATAACAAACGCTGCTCGCGTTGTTGCACCTTTTGTAAACTGCGCCCGCCTTGCGCAAAAATCGTACAAATCGGGTCGCCCGCCCGAATTTGTTGGAGCGGTGCAGGATGATCCGCAGTCCACGCTGGCCATTGTAAATTATCTGGGATTTCCACATCATTGCCCGCATATAAAATAGAGTGGGCGCGTTGATTTTTTGGATGGGGTAAGGTTTCAGGCAGCACCCCATGACAAGCTTGCAAATGCCAATAAAATAAATTCCCTTGCAATTGATGCAATTCAAAACTCGCGGTGGGGCGCGGATTGATTTCCAAAATATGAAATCCGCTGGCATTCAACATCATATCCATGCTACACAGTCCGCGTAATCCCGTCGCGGCAACGATCGCATTGACCGCCTCTTGCAAACCTTCCTGCAACGGCATGTCCGCAACACTCATCGCGCCCTTGTATAAAAATGGGGTTTGTGTAGTAAAACTAAATTCTTCATCGTGCCATTGTTCATTATAACCAATGATATACGCCTGTTCGCCATTTGCCAAAAACACCATTGAATGCGGATTACCCGCCAGACGTTTTTGATAATAGATGGTCTCGACACTGCACTTAGCTTGATGTTCTTGCAAAGCTTGCACATGTTGTCCGCCCGCGCCACCAATTTGCTTAATCAACCATTCTTCATTATGTTCTGGGGGTGTTAAACGAGTTTCAGGGTGAGGAATTTTCAGATTTTCTAGCAAAGGGAAAAAATAAGCGGGGTTTTTTCAATTGTTCAATCAGTGCGGGGGAATTGCCCAGTAATTCGCGCCCCACCGCCAATTCCGCTAACAATTGTGGATTGGATTCAAAGCCCGCACCGTAAACCAGTGGCGTGTTTGCAGGACATAAGGCTTGTGCGGCTGCGAGTAAAGCCTTGGGGTCAAATATAGAATTTTTAGAGGCGACACGCTGGCTAGCAATGGCGCAAGCTTGGGTGTCTGTATCATTGAATAAATCCAAAACATATACAGGAATGCCCAATTTATGGGCGGCACAGGCAAGAGCGCGTCCTGAGAGAGCGACGACTAATAATGGCGTTTTTAATACGTCATGGAGTGCGGGTTTCATGGCTGAACTCCTAATAAACGACAGGCGATTTCAAAGGCATGGTGAAAATCAAGGCACACCGATTGTTCGGTGCTGAGCATTTGTTGAAACAGTTGGTGTTGAATTTTGTACTTCAGTTCTCGAATTGGCACCGCGCCAAAACTGACGGCGTAATTATTGGCAATCCCTAGCAATTGCGCATTATCTTTTAAAGTAATTCCTGCAATTCCAGCAGGGGGAATTGCATTCGTATCCACCGCAACCCGTAAATATTGTGCGCTGCTTAGCTCATCTCGTTTTAAAACTAATGTGCCTGTTTTGGCGGCATTAATGACCACAATCGCATTATTTAAAGCGTGCAGTCGTGTTTCTACGGTACTGCCATCTGCGCCCGTAAGATTTTTTAAACGATAACGTGCACTGTAAGCATCGGCAATGGTTTGTGCAGTTTCATAACTGCGATGACTGACCACGGTGACGTTGGCTTGTTGTTTGGCGGCAAGCAAGGCAGTGCTAATTCCCAACGCGCTGGTACTGCCAAAAATCACGACTTTTTGTTGTGCAAGATTTTGAGAAGATTTTTCCAATTGTTGCATCACTAAGGCAATGATGGCGGCGGCAGTGGAAAAAGCTTCACTGGGATCAGCCAGTAGGGAGATGGCAAAAGGGTGGTACATCGCTTGTTTGGCTTGGGAAAGCATTTGCTGCGCGACGGCAACATCTTTGCCCCCAATAAAAATTCCCGTGTACCGACTGTCTTCAACTCGGCGTGAAAAAATCGCATCCTCAATTAATGCGGTGATGTCATTGAGTGCCACTTGAGTATAAGGAACGACGACATCATACCCCGCATCGACTGCCATATTCACTTCAAATGGGCTGGCATGTTTTTCTGGCGTGAATATATGCAAGATTTTGCGTTTTTCCATTGCCCCTCCTTTGTGAGACGAATGACAAGATTTAAACACAATTATTAAGCGAATTCGAGACTAGGATAATCGCATGAAATATAAAGATTTGTAAAGCGGTTGCGTCAAGGTGGTGAAAATAATGCGGGATAATGATACGGTTTTAATCATTTGGCGCGTAGGAATAAACCCGCCGCTAGAACGACGCAATCAGTATTCCTATGCAGGAGCGTGATTGCTATTCAGTTAAGGACATGAAGAACTGAACTCAAGACCTACTAAGTTTTTAAATCCTAGGACGTGTCATCAATTAGGTTTTACAGAAAGTAGCGCGTTTAAAAACCTTTAAAGAAGCCCCCAACCCCCTAAAGGGGATGGCTTAATCAAAGAGTATAAATATTATGTATAATATACAGTTAAGCAACTATCATCCTTAACCATTTGATTCCCTTCATAACAAATGAATAGCTTAATCTCATACTTAAACACACTGAGTGACTCTCGTAAAGCCAAAGGTATTCGTCACTCACAAACACCCACCCTAGTCATTATGATAATG